>JAHEIV010000123.1 GCA_024639205.1 Deltaproteobacteria bacterium
ATAACGATACACAGGATTCGATGAAACTGCTGGAGTTGGAAAAAGTCAAAAATGCTTCTTAAAATTCACTCAGTTTTTCACTCAGTAAAGAAAAAAGGGGTTAGCAGTGTTTTGCTAACCCCTTGAAATCATTTGGCGTCCCCAAGGGGATTTGAACCCCTGTTGCCGGCGTGAAAGGCCGGTGTCCTGGACCGGGCTAGACGATGGGGACGAAACGTGTGGTTTTTACATTTTTGTTGGGCCTTACAGCCGATTTGCAAACTTTCGCATATTGAAACTGTTGGTGGTGGGCCGTGTTGGATTCGAACCAACGACTCTCTGCTTAAAAGGCAGATACTCTACCAAACTGAGTTAACGGCCCGCGAAAGTGCATTTATTTAACGACAATTTCGTTGGTTGTCAACCCCCAAAATAGCCGCCGGGCTTGTCGGTGCAGCCCCTGCGATTGTGACTCCGATCCTTGCTTGGGTGGAAAGCAAGACCTCAGATCACCAGCACGAGAGTGCCGTAAGCAAGACCGGCTGCGAGCACAAACCAATCGCGTCTGGTGACGGCCAACGGATGACCGGTTCGATCGTCCGTGTAGCAGCGGGCTTCCATGGCCATTGACAGGCGATCCACAGCAGTGAATGATCGGCGTAAAAACGGGATCGCAAACCAGGTGAGACGGTAGATGGGGTTTTTTCGGTTTTCCACCGCGCGGGCACGTTGGGCATCCATGGTTTCACCGATCTGGGCAGTCAGCAACGGAATCAGCCGCAACAAAAGGCCGAGCATGGTTCCGATTCGCGCCCGGGGAATACCGGAAAAGGGCTTCAGAAACCATTCCACCGCAGCCTTGATTTCCGCCGGCCGGGTGGTGATCACCAGGGTTAACCCCAGCAAAACGACCAGCAACATCCGCGCAGTAACCAGGGCAGCGGCAACGATCCCCTGACGAGAGACGGAAAACCACTGATAGTGAATGAGCGGTTCGCCCGGCACGGAAAAAACGCGAACGGCAAAAACAAGGGCCAGCAGGAAAAAGAGATACCGAAGTTCTGTGACTATCGATGTAAAAGATATACCGATATAAACCTGCAGAGCAACCAGCCCGCAAATAAGCACTGCCAAGTGCAACAGGCCGACTTTTACTATCGAAAGGCTCAACAAGACCAACAAGGCGAACTTGACCCGAACGTCGAGGCTGTGCAGCGAAGTGGATCCGGAACGGTAACTGATCGGGTTCATCTGACTCACTTTCGCCAATTCGTTGGCCAGCCGCATTTGCACGGCTTGCGGACACCGAAGCCGTCGACTGCATCGGCAATCTGTGCTGGAATGCCGTCTTTAACGACCCTGCCGGCCTGCATGACAATCAATCGATCGGCTTGGGAAAGCACTGGTTCCAAGTCATGAGTGGTGACGATAACCGTGTAGCCACTGTTCTTCAGCCGGGTGATTTCCGCGACGATGCTGCGGATTCCGGAATCGTCCAGACTGGCAAACGGTTCGTCGAAGGCCACGATTTTCGGTTCCATCGCCAGCACGCCGGCCAGCGCAAGCCGCCGTTTCTCTCCGCCGGAAAGCAGGTGCGGAGCCTTGTCGGCCAGCAGTGTCAGCCCGACGGATGCAAGCGCCAGCGACACCCGGCGTTCGACCTCTTCAGGGTCCAGCTGCAGGTTTTGCGGCCCGAAGGCCACATCGGCCGCAACGGTTTCGCCGACAATCTGGCTGTCGGGTTCCTGAAACACCAGGCCCACTTTCTGCCGCGCCCCTCTCACATCCTCAGAAACCGGTATACCGGCTATCCGCACGCTGCCTTCACTGGGATTCAACAAACCGTTGAGGTGCCGGAGCAGCGTTGTTTTCCCCGACCCGTTCGCCCCGACAATAATCACCAGGGAGCCCTGCCAAATGGTAAGGTGAATGCCGTTTAAACCTACCGTGCCGTCGGCAAATCGGTGTCTCAGGTTTTCGATTTCGATAATGTTCATTGTGCGCCGGATGGCAATTTCGGGTTGGGTCCTGCACTGCCGGAATCGGCCATGCCGGCCGGCTCATTTGCCGGTACGCCGATTTGAATCAAGGGGCGAAGGGCGCGCACGATCGGAATCGCGGCGGCTATTTTCAACGCATCCCCGATCAAAAACGGCAGCATACCGACGGCCAGTGTTTTGGCCCAGGAAAGGCCGGTGATCAATTTCAGCCAGGAAATGCCGCAGGCATAGAGCATGAGCGTTCCCAGGGCCATGGCCGCTGCGTCGCGCAGCAGGCGATGGGGAGATCTTTGCGACAACCGGCCGATGATGTATACCGCCGGAAGGTAGCCGATCAGATACCCTCCGGTGGGCCCGATCAGCCGACCGATCCCGGCCTGCCCGCCGGCGAAAACCGGCAAACCGCAGAATCCGGCCAGCAGATAGAGACCGACGCTGGCAAGGCCCCAGCGCCGGCCAAGCAGCAGACCCGCCAGCATGACAAACAGGTTTTGCAGCACGATCGGAACCGGGCCGATCGGTATGGCGATAAAGGCCCCCATTGCCGTGAGTGCAGCAAAAAGGGCCGCAAAGACACTCATGCGCAGAGAATAGGTATCGGGCATCGGCACTCCTTCAGCGCTCACTGGCAAACGTGCGCAACATTCTAAATTTACTTCACATATTCTTCTACAGGTATCGGATGAGCCGTGTAAATCCTGTGCAGCTGCGGCAAATTGCGAATTGCTCTCTTATGGTGATGGCTTGAAAGGCTGACGCGTGGATGGCAGGGGTAAGCGCTTTGAGTACGGGACGCGCAAAGCCCGTGTCACAAGACGCACTGGCTGTGCTGCCCAGTGACAACGGGATGCAGCGCAACGCAGAAACCAGGGTTTAACCCTTGCCATCTTTTACATGTGGAAACAGTCCCCGTATAATATCGTTTTCAAGGAACCGTCGGCCACCTGCAGAATCAAAGAACCGTTCGCATCGACGTCAACGGCCCGCCCTTCGGTTTCGCCCTGCAGGGTAACGATTTTCACCTGGCGACCGAGCGTAATCGAGAGCGTCTTCCATGCCCCGATCACCGACCCCATGTTGCCGGAATCTATCCGGGTTTCAAAGCTGTCCAGGAAGGCGGCCAACCATTTTTTACGGGAAACCGGGCTTCCGACCTGTTCCTGCATGGTAACCGCTCCGGGCTCCGCCGGCGTCGGATTGTTATTGACGTTGACGCCCACCCCGATATTCACGTAAGAGACCCGGTCCGCTTCGGCTTCCATTTCAGCCAGAATGCCCGCAATTTTCCTTCCATCCACCAGGACATCGTTGGGCCATTTGACCCTGGCCGGTATCGCGTAATCCTTCCGCAGGGTCTCGGCCAGCACCAGCGATGCGCACAGGTTCAACCGCGGGCTCAACGCCGGCGGTATCTGCGGACGCAGGACAACCGTAAAATAGAGTCCGCCGGAACCCGAATGCCAGCTTCGATTCAGTCGCCCGCGCCCGGCGCTCTGCTGCTCGGCCACCACCACCGTAAAATGCGGACAGCCGCTGCGTGCCGACTGTCGGGCTGTATCCATCGTCGATTCGAGTTGTTGGAAATGAAGAATACTCTCTTCGCGACCGGGAAATTCCCATGGATAGGGAATGTCGGGATCGGTTATCAGCCGGTAGCCTTTCGCTGAGGCCCCGATTTCATAACCGCACTGCTGGAGGCGTTGCACCTGCTTCCAGACGGCGACCCGGGACACGTCGAGTCTGCGGCTCAACTCCGAACCGGAAATGATATCGCGGCCGGAGCGCAGCATGGTCAGTATGGTTTGTTTTGGATCCATTACAAATGCGGAAACTATCGTTAACCTATTTAATAGTGTAGGTTAACGTTGCGGCCCGGCAATGTCAATGGACGATTGAATGAAAACCGTGATTCGAAATGAATACAGGCGGACGGCGGGATGTGGGAGTTGGTGTCGCGATTCAGATGATACGGATCACCCGGGGACGGTAGGACTTTTGCTTTGCCAGCCGATTGCCGGTTCGCCGAATCAGGAAAAAGGAAAGCAGGAAACAACCCACCCCCACTCCCGCCGACAATCCGGAAGGGTTCAGATCCAAGGACGGGGCCAGTGCCTGCCCGACCACCGCCCCGGCCAGCATCAGCAGGATCGGAAAAACATAAAGTAAAAACGAAACTTTCAGTACGGCACCCGAATCGATCCGAAGCAGAATCTGGTCCCCCACTCGCGCACCGGCCACGTTGACGGCCTCCACCTCCATCTGGCGACTGTCACCTGACAGGTGACACGATTGCCGGGAGGCTCACCCATCGCACGCGCCGGTGCGGGTGGTTTTCACCCAGGCGGTGTCTGATTCGATCCGGGTGACGATTCCGCGTTCGGTAGGCATTGGTTTCGTTCCGTAAGCACCCGCCGGAATCCGTCAGCGGCGATCGGTTCGGTGAGTCGAACCAAGATCGTTGTCTGCTAACGGGCGGCGAATAAACCCTTCGTATGGTTGGCATCGACTCCGGAATTCAAACCGGAACCCGACACCGTGTGATCGTGCACCCGTGCAACCGTGCAACCGTGCAACCGTGTAACCGTGTGCCCGTGTGGTGGCCGGAGACCGGGTCAGCTAGCCTTTTCCGACTCCGTGCCGGCGTGCTGGTAGCAGATCAGCCCACACTGCAGGCAACGGTCTGCTTCTCGCCGGCCGGCGGTTTCATCAAAACCGATCTCGAGCTCTCCGCCCTCGGTTAGATCTTTGCGAGCGCGAACGGGCATGACATTGCGGGCCACAGTCGGAACATCCTCCACGTGGTCGATATTTTGAATGGTCGCTGTGGGGGTTACCACATGATCGGGCAGCTCCAGAGAGATGCCATACATGATTTCATGGACGGACGCCGCCGCTCTGCGGCCGGCGCCAATGGCTTTGATGGCTGCGCTGAAATCGGTGAAAACATCGCCTTTGGCGAACAGGCCGATCTCGGTGCGAAAAGCCGGCTCCTGGTACGGGTCAACCGCATCCCACCGCAGGGTCTGCGAGTCCACTACGGCCGGTGTTTCCTCATCTGCTTGCTCTTCGTCCTCGACGGACTTGGTAAAGATCAGCTCAGGAAATCGGCCGGCAGCCATGATCAGCGCAGATGCCGGCATGGCACCGGTTTCTCGAGTCTTCAGATCGATGATGCCCAACGCGGTCAACCGATCATTCTCACCGGTCAATCGGTAAACGCCGGTCTGAAACCGAACGTCGATGTGCTCCTCGTGCAGGTCTCGGATCTCCGGTTCGTCCAGGCGGAGTTTGTCCGCTGACTCCCGGTAAATGACCGTGATCTTTTTCGCTCCCCTGCTCCGGCATGCTCGTGCGGCTTCCATGGCCAGCGGACCGCCGCCGTAAATCACCACGTCTTCCGGCAACTCCACTGCGGTGCCAGCCTGGTGGGAGTCGACCATAACATCGATTAACAGGTGCGTTCCAGGAATCGGCGACTCGATTCGGCCAATAGCACCGCGCGCCAGCCGGCTGTCCCATCCGCCGGATGCCAGCAGGACTGCCTCGTTTCCTTTTGCCAGCAATGATGAGATCGTGATGTCCTTTCCAAGCGCTTTGCCGGTTTCGGTGTTCACACCCATCTCGAGTACACCGGCGATATCCCAGTCAAGGATCTCTTCCGGCAGACGATTCCTGTCGATGGCACTGCGCAGCAACCCTCCCAGTTGGGAGGTCGCTTCATACAAGGTGGTTTCGTGGCCCAGGCGAGCCAGGAAATAGGCAGCCGAAAGTCCCTGAACGCCGCCGCCGGCCACCGCCACCTTGCGCCCGCTGGCCGGCGCCTGGTACGGCATGATACGCTTATTTTGTTGCCTTTCGTAATCGGCGGCGTAGCGTTTCAAAAAATTGATCGCCACCGGTTCATCCACATACTGCCGGCGGCATTCATCTTCGCAAGGTCTCGGGCAGATCCGACCGATAACCGCCGGAAACGGGTTGCGTTCCTTTATCACCTGAACGGCCCGATGATAGTCGCCCAGGGAGATATGACGAATGTATTCACAGATGTTGATGCCGGCCGGACAGGCCCGCTGACACGGTGTGGTGCACTCGTCGGTTGTGTACTCTCTTAGAATACGTCGGGTGACCGAAGAAAGGTTGATGATGTGCTTCGGGCAAACCCGCTCGCAGGTGCCGCAGCCGGTGCACAGGATTTCATCCACCTCGGGCAGGCCGTCAGCGCCCATGGTGATAGCGTTGAACGGGCAGGCACGGGCACAGGTTCCGAGTCCCAGACACCCGATGGTGCAGACCTTCATGCCTCCGGAGAGCATCGCCGCGGCCCGGCAGTCGTTCATACCGTCGTAGACGAACTTGGTGTCGGCATCGGCCACGCCATACGTGCACCCCGGCCTGGCAATGTCCGGCTCTTTGGCTTCGACCGTAACCCCAAGGATACCGGCAATCTCTTCCGCCACTTCCGCCCCGGCGGCAACGCAGGAATTAGGGGCCGCCCGGCCGGCCACGATCGCTTCGGCATTGGCGCTGCAACCGGGAAGTCCGCAACCTCCGCAGTTGGCGCCCGGTAGCGCTTCCTCTACGGACAGAATCTGAGGATCGACATAAACGTAAAAGATCTTGGAGGCCGCTGCCAGGCAAACGCCGACAAACAAACCCAACCCGCCCATCATATAAACCGCGTCAATCATCAGGCATCTCCGCTGAATGGATATTTGCTGTGTCGCTAATCAATCGCATTGAACTTGCATTTTTCGAAACAAGTCATGCACTCGATGCACTTTTCTTTGTCGATTCGGGCAACCTCTTTCTTTTTCCAGGTGATGGCTTCCGACGGGCAGGCCCGAAAACAGGCCCCGCATTTGGTACAGATCTCCGGATTTACTTCAAACTCCAGCAGGGCCACGCAGCGTTTGGCCGGACAACGCTTTTCAAGGATGTGGGCCTGGTATTCGTCCATGAAATAGCGCAGGGTCGACAATACGGGATTGGGTCCGGTCTGACCCAGCCCGCAAAGTGAGGCGCCGCGTATGACTTCCGCAAGATCTTTCAGGATTTGAATGTCGGCAGCTTCGCCTTTGCCCTCGCATATCCTTTCCAGAATCTGCAATTGGCGCCGGGTTCCCTCCCGACAGGGAGTGCACTTACCGCAGGATTCGTCCTGAACGAAATCCATGAAGAAGCGCGCCATGTCCACCATGCAGGTTTTCTCGTCCATCACGATGGCGCCGCCGGATCCCATGATGGCGCCCGCCTTGACGATGGCCTCGAAATCAACGGGTGTATCAATCTCCTGTACCGGAATGCAGCCGCCGGATGGGCCTCCGAGCTGCACCGCCTTGAGTTTTCTTTTTTTCGGTATCCCGCCGCCGATATCGTAGACGATCGTGCGCAGCGGCGTTCCCATGGGGACTTCCACCAACCCGATGTTGTTCACGTCCCCTGAAAGAGCGAAAACCTTGGTGCCTTTGCTGGTTTCGGTGCCGACACTGGCGTACCAGGCACCGCCATTGAGGATGATCTGGGGTACGTTGGCGTAAGTCTCGACATTGTTGAGGATCGTCGGCTTTTCCCACAGCCCCTTGTGGGCGGGAAACGGAGGGCGCGGGCGCGGCATGCCGCGTTTGCCTTCGATGGAGCGCATCAGAGCGGTCTCCTCACCACAGACAAACGCGCCGGCGCCCTGGTAGATCTCAATGTGCAGATTGAAACCGCTGCCCAAAATGTCATCGCCCAGCAGTCCAAGGTCCGTCGCCTGGCTGATAGCGATCTCCAGGCGTTTTACTGCCAGCGGATACTCGGTGCGCACGTAAATGTATGCCTTGCTGGAATGAATCGCCCTTGCGGCGATAATCATACCCTCCAGCACCGCATGGGGATCGGCCTACAGAATACTGCGATCCATGAACGCGCCGGGATCGCCCTCAT
>JAHEIV010000124.1 GCA_024639205.1 Deltaproteobacteria bacterium
AGGCCGTGTTTCTCAAACAGATGCACCAGGCGGAAACCGCTATAGCTGCCAGACTCAAGGCGCTGCTCGCATTTGACCACCGAAAGGCCGAACCGGACCGTGGTCGAATCACCCGTGAAATCTTGCAGAAACTTGCCATCCAGCTTTCGCCGGAGCAGATGAACGTTCTCGAAAGCCTGCTCACCCGCAGGGTTGCTATTATCACCGGCGGGCCGGGAACCGGGAAAACCACTCTGGTTCGTTCGATTACGGTAATCTTCGAATCTCTCGGCCGGCAAACCTTTCTTTGCGCTCCCACCGGCCGGGCAGCCAAACGCCTGTCAGAGGTTACCGGCCACGATGCATTCACCATTCACCGCATGCTGGGGTACAATCCCAGCGAAGAGTTCTTCGAACAAAACCGCGACAACCCGCTTTCCGCTCAGGTCGTCATTGTAGACGAAGCGTCTATGGTTGACACTTTTCTCATGCGGAACTTACTCGACGCCTTGCATATCACCGCTCGGCTGATACTGGTGGGCGATTTTCATCAACTGCCGTCGGTAGGACCGGGAAACGTCCTGTCTGACTTGATAGCGTCCGGTTCGATCCCCACCTTTGAACTCAGGCAAATTCACCGTCAAGCGAAAACCAGCCCGATTATTGCCAATGCCCACCGGATTCGCCGGGGGCTGCAGCCGCAAATAGAGCCTTTCGACGAATCGCAAGATCTGTCAGATTTTTACTTCGTCGAGCAAGGCAATCCCGAAAGGGCTGTGCGTACGATCCTGGACCTGAACCGTTTTCAGATTCCGCGGCGATTTGGATTCGATCCCATTCGCCACACCCAGGTAATCACTCCGATGCACAAGGGCCTGCTGGGCACCATCCATCTGAACCGCATGCTTCAGGAAAAACTGAATCCGAACCCGTTTTCGATCCGGACCGAAGGCCTCAGCCTGAAGATGGGTGACAAGGTTATGCACTTGAAAAATGACTATCGCAAAGAGGTGTTCAACGGTGACAGCGGCACAGTGGTCGAAATTGACTCGAAAAACAACGTGGTGACGGTCGATTTCGACCAAAATCTGATAGACTACGAACCTGCCGAGTTGACGGATTTGACCCTCGCCTATGCCATTACCATCCATAAATCTCAAGGTTCGGAGTATGCCTGCGTTATCATTCCCATGATGCCCGAACATCGGGTCATGTTGCAGCGAAACCTATTGTACACCGCCGTTACCAGAGGTAAACAGCTGGTTGTCATCGTCGGCGCCCGCAAGGCGATTCAAGCGGCGCTGGACAATGATCGCCCTCGCCGGCGGTCATCGACCCTGGCGGCCAGGCTCCGGCACCTTCGGTTGCCTTGACAGTTGACCGGCAAGTTATTAGGATGAAACAGGCACACCGGCAATGGACTCTCCGCCCTCACGACATCAGCGGGTGGTCTGAATCCACTATAGCCATACGCTGCCCTGATTTGTGCTTCTCATTGTGACCGTTCCTGGTCTGATTGCAACCGGCAAACCGCGTAAAAGAGACATTTTGCTGAGCCGGTCTCATCCGATCTGCTGCTCTTCGTGCTTTTCGCCACCGCCAAGACACCGCCGCCCGTCTGGTTTCTCCCAACCGCGCCTGCTGACCGCCCGCATCTGCTCTGCCGCGCTTCGTCTGTTAACCAGTGTTGAAACCGGTGTCCCGAGGCCTTACGAACACGATGTCCTTTCGCCGCAGCGGAGGTAGGAAAGATGGCCAGGCAATGGGAAGAGAAAGTTACCACGCCCGATCGCATCATGAAGCTCATCAAACCGGGAATGAGCATCTTCATTGGAACCGGGGTGGCCGAACCGCGCACGCTGGTCCAAACCCTCATGAATCGAAACTTCGGCAACTTGCAGGACCTGGAAATTATCCAGTTGGTCAGTTTCGGAGACGCGATCTCTTTCGAGGAGCTGCGTTCCCAGAAATACCGATTGAAAACGTTTTTTTCGGGATGGGTAACCCAGGAGGCCATCGTCGAAGGCCAGGTGGATCTGGTGCCGAGTCGATTCATCTGGATTCCCCGACTGATTGAATCCGGACTGATTCCCGTGAACGTGGCTTTTATCCAGATCACACCGCCGGATGAAAGCGGCAACTGCAGTTTGGGCGTTGCTCTGGATGTTGCCCGTCAGGCCATGGAAAAAGCATCGATCGTCGTCGGGGAAATCAACACCTGGATTCCGCGAACCTTCGGCGATACCTTCGTACACGTTTCCGATTTTACCCACCTGGTTCTTTCAAACGATCCCCCGATTTTTTTCGATCGATGGCCGGTGGATGATGTTTACGGCCAGGTCGCCGCAAATGTCTCTGCACTGGTGGAGAACCGCAGCTGTATTGCATTCGCCATCGGACCTCTATACGAGGCTTTGGGCAGCCGTCTGAGCCATAAAAAGCACCTGGGAGTTCACTCGCCGTTTTTCACCGATGCCCTGATGGATTTGGTGCTCAGCGGAGCGGTTACCAATCGATACAAAGGTACCTACCGGGGAAAGTCTCTGGCATCGTATGCCATCGGCAGCCAACAGCTGCTGGACTGGCTTGATCAAAATCCGTTAGTGGAATTTCAAAGCGTGGATAAGGTATTCGACCCCGGCCAAATTGGACGCAATAAACAGTTTGTCGCTATCTTGCCCGCCCGCAAAATTGATCTGTTGGGAGGAATCGCTCTGCAGATCGGCAAGGGCAACGTGGCAACGGGACCGACCGAAGTGCTCGATTTTTTCAACGGTGCCGAAATCTCCCCGGGCGGACGAACCATTTTCGCTCTCCCAAGCCGCAACCGCGACGGTAGGCCGAACATCATCATCTCCATCAAAGACTATCCGAATCAGTTCCAACTGCGCGAATCAGTGGATGTGGTGGCCACCGAATACGGCGTCGCCCGGTTGCGCGGCTACTCTCTTCGCGAGCGCGCCCAGGCGCTTATCGATATCGCCCACCCGGATGACCGTCCATTGCTGATCGAGCAGGCCAGGACCCGGCACATCATCTATTCAGACCAGATTTTTATTCCGGATAGCGCCCATTTGTATCCGGCCGACATTAACGAAACGCATACCTTTAAAGGTGATGTCCAAATCCGCTTCAGACCGATAAAGCCTTCGGATGAAGAAGAAATGCGTCGCCTGTTTTACCGATTCTCCGATACAGCGGTTTATTATCGCTATTTTGGTCACGTGGCGTCGATGCCGCACGCCAAATCCCAGGAGTACGTCAACGTGGACTGGAGCCGCACGATGTCAATCGTCGGCATTTCAGAGGGCGAGGAACAGAGCCGAATTATCGCCGAAGCGCGATATATCAGGCAGGATGTGCAGCCGCTGGCCGAAGTCGTTTTTGTAGTGGATGAGTTATATCAGGGGCTGGGAATTGCCTCCTTTCTTTTCCGGCTGCTCATCCGAATTGCGAAGGAGAGAGGCGTAGAAGGATTCACCGCCGATGTTCTTTTTTCAAACCAGGCCATGATGAAGGTATTTCGCAAAGGTGCACATTCGCTGAAAATCAAACTGCAAAATGGTATCTACCAGGTGGAAATTCCGCTAACCCCTGAGCGCGCCGAACCGTCAACCCATCAACAGGCAGCGAACAGGAGGTAGGGTCATGTCGAATGCAAAAAGATCCATCGAACAGATCATCGAAGAACAGGTTCAAAAATGGCAGATGTCGAGGGTGGAGAAGAAAGCCCAAAAAACAATCCGCCCGGTGATCACCCTTTCTCGAGAGCCGGGCAGTGGAGGCCGTGTCCTGGCGCAGAAACTGGCGGAAAAACATCGCATGGACCTGTTTCACCAGGAGCTGCTCCATGAAATGGCGGCAAGTGCCAAGGTCAGTCGGGTGTTTCTGCACACCCTGGATGAAAAGGGCCTCACCGTGCTCGAAGACTGGATCGCATCGCTGGTTCACCAGCGGCACTTGTGGCCGGATCAATACCAGCAGCACCTGATGAAGGTGGTGGGAACCATTGGAAAGCATGGTAATGCGGTGGTTGTGGGTAGAGGGGCAAACTTCATCCTGCCGCCCGAGGGACGGTTGCGGGTGCGTGTCATATCCCCGCTGCAGGTTCGCATCGATAACCTGGTGAAGGAATACGCGGTGTCGGTCGCTGATGCCAAGCGGCGTATCATCCGAACGGAAAATGAACGTCGGGCGTTTATTCGAAAGTTTTTCAATGCCGACATATCCAACCCGACCCATTACGACCTGGTCGTAAACTCCGGGACATTGGAAATAGACCGGGCCGTGGAAATCGTCTCGAGGGCCGCCGGCTTGTGAAATCAGTTATCGGTTTCGTTGGTTTCGGATGATGAGGGCAGCGGAATCTTAAAAAACTCAATTCCCTCTTCTTTCAGCGTCTTTTCCTCTTCCCGAGTGCTGGTTCCCCTGATGTTGCGGGGTTCGGCGACACCGAAGTGCATCTTCAGCGCTTCTTTCGCAAATTCCGAGCCGACATTGTCGAAATTTTTTTCCACGTACTCGGCCACCTGTCTGCCGATAACGGCCAGTTGGTCTGTCGACAAACTCTGTCTGGCTCCGGACGGGGAAGATTTGATCGCGAAAGCCGATGGAATTCGGGACACAGAGGTATCGTCGCAGATCGGACAGGCGACGAGTCCCCGTCCTTTCTGGTCCAGATAGGTTTTCTCGTCTTCAAACCACCCTTCGAAACGGTGGCTGTTTACACACTTCAGGTCGTATGCGATCATATGCACCGGCACCCGTATGGTTGGATTCATTCAAACCGGAAACACCCGAACCGACGGCTAATATGGTAAAAATAACACACATTTTTCGTTTTATAAACAAGCAATACGAGAATTTTCGATCCAGCGGACAACCGCTTGGTTCAGGGGCCGGGCATGCAGCCGTGCTGTCGGCTGCCGGATGCGGGGGCAACTGTAACTGCAAAGAAATGATTGACAGATCGAAGTGTTTCAACAAAAATATATAAGCAAAATCAGGCAGACAGGAAAAAGATGATGATGAGATTGCCAATTGCTATCGTGCTGGTGATGGCCCTGGCGGGATTCTTTTTGGTCGGTGCGACTGAAGCCGGGCCCATGTATGTGACCGATGTTCTGCGGCTCACCCTGAGAAGCAGCCCCGGAGCCGGCGGTGAAATTGTGGGAGTGATAAAATCCGGCCAAACCCTGGAGGTCGTCACCGAGTCGGAAAAGTGGTCCCAGATCAGGCTTCCGGACGGCAGGGAAGGCTGGGTGCCCACCCGCTTTCTTACTTCCGAGAGAACAGCTGAGCTCAAACTGGCTCGTCTACAGCAACAATTCGATTCGCAGAAAGAGGAACTCGCCGCGATTCGTCTGGAAGTGACTGAGTTAAAAAAACAAAACAAAATCCTTCAGACTGAGGCAACTCAACAAGGCCGGCGGGCGGAAGAGACCTCAACGGCATACGAAACCCTGAAGGAGGAATCGGCCGGTTTTCTCAAACTCAAAGCCGAACATCAATCGACCCTTGAAAAAGCATCCGAACAATCCAGCCAGGTCATCGGCCTGGAAAAGGAGTTGACCCGTTTGGAAACACAGCGGCTGGTGCGCTGGTTCCTTGCAGGAGCCGGTGTATTGCTGATCGGCTTTGTCATCGGTTTCAGTGCCAAGCGGCAACGGCGAAAATACCTTTCCTGACCTGGCATCGGTGGTGGCCGCATCGAGGGTACTGTCATTGCCCCATTTCGACCACAAAATAGAAAATTGACATAACTGATGATAATCACTATTATTGTTTCGTGATTTCTGCGGCATCAACTCTGAAAACCAACCAAACAGACGATCGATGACAGGACAGATACTTCTCCTGTGTTTCCTGGTAATCCTGTCGGGTTTTTTTTCCGGTTCCGAAACCGCCCTGTTTACTATCGGTAAAGTCAAAACCCGACATCTCGCCAAACAAGGCTCCAAGGTCAACCGGCTCATCAAAAGGATGAGGGATGACCCTCACCGGCTTCTTTCCACTATCCTGATCGGCAACAACCTGGTCAATGTCGCCGCGTCCGCAATGGCCACCACTCTCACTATCCAGATGGTCTCCAGCCATGCCGTCGGTATTACCACCGGTATTATGACCCTGCTGATCCTGGTGTTCGGCGAGATATTTCCCAAGTCGATCGCCACCCGCAACAACGTTATGATCGCCCAACTGGTTATCATGCCGATATACTGGCTCTCGATCCTGTTTTACCCGCTGATCCTTTTTCTAAACTTCATTCCGCGACTCACCTCTAGTTTCAAGAGCAAGGCCCGGCTGACAGAGGAAGACCTGATGACCTTTGTTGAAGTGGTCAAAGAAGAAGGCGAGATCAAGGAAGAAGAAAAGGAGTTGATCAAAAACATTTTTGAATTCGATGACACGAGCGTTTCAGAAGCAATGCGGCCACGGGCTGACATGTTTGTCGTCGATATCGACGAGGAGCTGGACCTCGGACAGGTCCTAAAATCCGGATTCACCCGCATCCCGGTGATCAAAGGCGACATCGATCACATCATCGGCATCCTGAACGTTAAAGACCTGTTCGCGCAGTACATCGGCGCCAACGGCGAAATCAGCGTTCTGAAAATCATCGCCAAACCGTATTTCGTTCCCGAAAACAAGAAACTCGATTCCCTATTCCAGGCATTCAAGAAACGCAAGCAGCACATGGCCATTGTGGTGGATGAACACGGTGGCGTTTCCGGTCTGATCACCCTCGAGGACGCTCTGGAGGAAATCGTCGGTGAAATCACAGATGAAACCGACAAAGCTGAGCCGCAGATCATCAAGGTCAAAAACGGAGAGTGGCTGGTTCCCGGCAAATCCGAGATTGATGAGGTAAACGAACAGATACCGATGAGTATTCCCGAATCGAAGGACTATGACACGTTTTCCGGGTACGTGCTGAATACCATCGAAAGAATACCCCGGGAAAAAGAACAGATTGCCATTGGAAGGTTTCAGGTCACCGTCAACGCCATGGACGGCAATCGCATCCGCGAGTATATCGTGCGTCAGGAGAATTAGCTCCTGAATCCCGCATGAAATTTTTGAGGCACACGCAAAGATGACACAGCGGTCGCCCCGGAAAACCGATGAGGATTGAAGTCCCGCCCGCTACAGGATGTCATTCATCCCTTTCAGGTTCTCCTTTTTACCGATAAATACGATCACATCGCCGGCATCGATCCTCTCCGAAGGTATGGGATTGAAAATCATCTCGTCGGATTTCTTTTTGATCGCCACGATGATCACGCCGTAGTCCTGCCGCAAACGGCTCTCTATCAGGTTTTTGCCGATCAGGTGAGATGTCGAACCGACCCGGGCTTCCTCCATCATCAAGCCGAGGTGTCGATTGGCCATGGCAATATCGATAAAATCGACCACCGTCGGGCGTTTCAGCACTTCAGCCATCCGGCGTCCTCCCAACACGTAAGGGCTTACGACCCGCGAAGCGCCGGCCTTGATGAGCTTGGCTTCGTTTCTTACATCCGAGGCCCGGGAAAGGACAAAGATGTCCGGTCGCAGACCCCTGGCAGTAAGCGTGATAAACACATTGAGAGCGTCCGCACCGACAGCGGTGACAAGACCTTTGGCATTACGGATGCCGGCTTTGAGCAGTGCTTCCTCGGAGGTGGCATCCATGTTGAGATACAGGTAGTGATTTTTTTCCAGCTCCTCGTTTTTGTCGGGATCCTCTTCGATGACAACGAAGGGGATATTCTCCGATTGCAGCTCTTCGCATATAATGGTACCGATGCGACCGTATCCGCAGATAACAAAATGATTTTTCAGTACCGATATGTGCTTCTCCAATTTTCTTCTCCCGAATGTTCTGCCCAGTTCACCTTCGATGAGCATTTTCAGCAGGGAGCCGATCGCGTAAGCACCAAT
>JAHEIV010000125.1 GCA_024639205.1 Deltaproteobacteria bacterium
ATGACAAGAAATTCTTTGATCCTTCGCACTTTCATGACTTGCGTCCCCCTTGCTGCCGGTTAACCGAGCAAGTTTTTGACGTCTTCAGGTTTCAGACCCGCAATCCCCAGATCCTCTGCCGCCAGCCCTTCGGAATAGTAATCGCGGTCGACCATGGTCGAGGCGATCCGGATCACGGCGTCTATTGCCGGTGTCGGTATTCCCCACATGCGCCCGATGAAAGACCAGGGTGCCAGGCCAAACGGAAGATCCTCGTTGATGTAGCGCGTATCGACGGCGTCGGGGGCCGGAAAGGCCGGATCGCCGTGAATCGGGCTTTGCCGAAGGGTTTCCGACAACGTTTTCTTCCCGAGAGAGTAAGCAGCATAAATTTTTTCAAACGCGTCCTTAAAGCGGATACCGCCTCCGCTCACCGGCTCGAGCAGCGTCATCCGCTCCTGATCCATCGCCAGCATTACGCGAACGACCGATTCGGTGGCACCGTCGGCATACAGGTTCCACCCCTTGCCGCCGGTGGATTCGATACGACCGGCATTGAAGAGTACCATGGGCGGATGGACAATCGGGTTCAGGTTGTTGACGCTGGTAAACCAGACATTCTCCGCCGCCGTAAACTGGGGGAAAACCGTTGCGATCTTCTCGATGAATTCGATTGTGCGGCCGGCCGGCAGCGCTGCGGCCGGCAGGGTGTTTTTAATGCCGATGCATCGCACGACTCCCGGCTCCGGCGCCCGTGTGGCATAAATCAGGGACATGGTCTCGACGGGCGTCACGCGGGTGGTGACGCTTGCCTCTGCCATCCATTTGCGAAAGCGCAAGGCCCCGAAATTGGACGTGAATACGATGAACTGGCCGTCTTCGAAATGTTCGGCCAGGGCTCTGCTGAAGGGTTCATGGGCGTGCGCCGAGCCGCCGATAAAAATGACATCCACTGCCTCGATCGCTTTTTTCAAATCGGTGGTTATCATGTTCAGCCGCGCAAACCCGTTTCCGGCTTCACCGGCCATCTCGATGCCACCCTTGTTTCGGATGGCATTCAGGTTGTCCTCAAAGGCCGGCAGCTCAGCCAAATTGACCTCAAAACCCTTCAGGGCGATATCGGCGGCAAAGGTCTGTCCCGAGTTGCCCGTGCCCAGAACCGCGAATTTTGGTTTGTTTTCCGCCATTGCATCTTTTCGGATCGGTGGCTTCCCTAGCTTTCCGGTTCTCGTTATGCAGAGCTTCGAACCGATGACCGCCGGTCAAGCCTCGATCTTCAGGGTTTCGACGGTGTATTTCTTCAGCTTGTCATCATCGATGGCCACTCCCAGCCCGGCTCCAGCCGGCACCTGTACCATCGCATCGGCGATGTTGTCCTTAAAATCGGTCACATCATCGGCCATCCGGAGCACCGACATGTAGGCGTGCCCGCAATCCAGCAGATTGTTCAGGGTGCAGCCCAGCTGAAGGGAAGCCGCCTGGGTGATTCCGAATTCGAGCATGCTGTTCATAAGGCAGCGCAGACCGAATCCGTCGGCAACGCGCGCAATTGCGCTCGCCTTGCTCAGGCCTCCGTTCTTTGACACTTTGACGCTGAAAACATCTGCCGCACTGGAGTGTGCCAGGATCGCCGCATCCTCTACCGTAACCAGGCTTTCGTCGACACTGAGCAGACAAGGACAACGATCCCGGAATGCGCTCAGCCCGACGTGATCGCTGTATCGGACCGGCTGCTCGATCACAAGGGGCGCATGCCCGCGAATACCCTCGAGAAATGCCAGCGCTTCTTTGTAGTGCCAACCCTGGTTGGCATCCACAATTAACACCAGCTGGTTTCCGTATCGCTCCGAGGCCGACACCATGCGCCGGATCTCTTCCCCGATGCCCAGCGAACCCATTTTGATCATCACCGTCCGGTAGCCTTCCCGGATCAGCGCCTCGATGGCGGACGCATCCTCCTCGGCTGTGCCGCTGCCGATGGCACCCAGCAGCGGCAGTCGATCATGCAGCTTGCCGCCCAGCAAGGTATAAACCGGCACCTCGTGCGCTTTTCCAAGAATGTCGTGGAGCGCCATGTTCACCGCTCCGCGGGCCGTCGGATTGCCGCGCACGGACTGATCCAACAGCGCTTCGATTCGATTGACCCCGGTGGGATCGCAGCCCAGCAGCTGCGGTGCAATCACATCGCGGATAACGACCATCACGGTGCCGGCCGTCTCTTCCGTAAATGGATTCATCGGGTCGGCTTCCCCGAGGCCGATGAGGCCCCCGTCGGTGTGCACCTTGAGAATCACCGCCTCGGCTTTCTCCAGGGTGCCGTAAACCCATGAGAGCCGGTAGGGAACCTTGAAGGGAATCGATATGTGAAAAAGCTCCAGCTTGTTGATGCGCATCGTTGCTCAACCCTTGCTTTTTCCGATTTTGATCCTCGGATCGAGATAGCAATAGGAAATATCGGCTATCAGGTTGAGGAATATGACCAGGGCCGCCAGTACCAGGAACGTGGCCTGGGCTACCGGGTAGTCGTGCGAGGATGCCGCCTCCACCATCAGCTGCCCCATGCCCGGCCATGAAAAGACCGACTCCACCAGGACCTGTCCGCCGATGGCAAAGCCGATCATCAGTGAAGACACGGTCACCACTGCCAGCAACGCATTGCGGGCGGCGTGTTTGATCATCACCCTGTGGGGTGCAAGTCCCTTGGCTTTGGCCAGTTCGATAAAATCGCTGCCCATAACCTCCAGCATGGAATCGCGCATGATCAGCATCGGGGTGGCCAGATAGTAAAGGGCTACGGTAATGGTCGGCAGCACCAGGTGGTGGAGAAAATCACCTGAGAAAAACATCCCCAGACCACTACCGATGGACACCCCCGGTGTGTGCATCCCGCCGGTGGGAAACAAATCCAACCGGTAGCTGAGCACAATTAACAACAGCAAACCCGTGACGAAAGGCGGGGCCGATTGAAATATCAAGGCCAACACCGTTCCGCCGCTATCCATTGGACCGCCGCGGCGCCAGGCCATGACCATCCCCAGCCCGGTACCCATCACGAGCACGAAACACATGGCTGCGCCCATCAGAAAGATCGTGTTCCAAAAACGGTAGGTCAGGATTCCGAATACTTGCTGGGAGCTGGTGAACGAGCGACCCCAGTCGAATATGACCAGGTTTTTCAGGTAGAGCACGTACTGAACGATCAGGGGTTTGTCGAGCCCGTAGGCCTTTTTCAACGCGGCCTGAGCCACCGGATCGAGTGCCGGCGAAATCACTTGGGCCGTGGGATCTCCGGGCATGATTCGAAAGATGAAAAAGAGGATCGTGGCCACACCGAAAAGGGTCAAAAAAGTAAACAACACCCGTTTGATGATATACTCTTGCATGGCTCGTTCCCTTTGAACCCTCCGGGGGGATGGCCGAAGGCATCCCCCCGAGGGAATTGGTCCTGAGGATTATTTTGGATAGTGCAACCTACCCTGCTTGTCCCACCAGTAACCGGCGTCCTTTAGGATCTGTTTGGCCTTGTTGATATCTTCCGGGCTGGCCTTGACCGCCGGGTTGTGCCAGAACTTGTTCGCCGGTGCGATGATGGAGCCGCCCGGTTCACCAAAGCTCGATAGAATCGCTTCGATGATCAGCTCCCGGGGGATGACATGGTCAATGGCCTGGCGAAAGGCCGGATCGTCTAACGGCGGACGCTGGGTATGGTAGCTCAGGGTGTAGAAACCATGATTGGGATAGCCCTCGGCCACCACGTTTTTGACCTTCCGTAGGTCCATCAGCAGGCTGGGTTTCAAGATATAGCGGGTGCGGTCGCACTCGCCCTTCTCGATGGCTGCCGCCATGGCGTCATGGCTGCCGTATACCACTCGGATGATGCCTTCACTCTTCGGTTCGCTGAAATGCTCCTTGAAGGCAGTGACCTTCAACTCCCGGCCGCGATCCCAGTAGTCGAACTTGAATGGCCCGCTGCCGACGGGTTTTTCGTTGGCGAAGTTCAGTGGATCGGTAACGCCGGCTTTCTCGGGAATGTCCTTCCAGATGTGCTGGGGGATGATAAAGATCGCCCCCAACAAGTTGGGGATAAAGGGAGCATAGGGTTCATTGAGCTTGATCCGCACGCTGTATTTACCGGTTGTTTCCACGGATGCAACGTTTTTCAGTGACTCGACGAAAAATGGGGCCTTCCACTTGGTGTGGTAATCGAAAGTAAACTTCACATCCTCGGCGGTGACTTCTTCGCCATCGTGAAATTTCATCCCCTGGCGCAGGGTCAGATCGATGGTGGTCGGATCGATAACCTTGAAAGATTTGGCCGCCCAGGGCTCGGCCTCGCCATCGGGGTTGATCCGAAACAGTCGATCGTAAATCATCCGCAGCTCCATGAACTCGAGGTGGTCCTTGGCCGCCACGGGATTGAGGTTTTTCAGCGGGGAAGTGGCACCGGTGCGCACGTAACCGTCGCCTTTGACAACCTCCATGTTGATGTCGGTCCAGAAACTGCCGATGCCCTCACCCATCATGGGGACAACGCTCTTGATGCGATCCGAACGGTAGGCGTTGGTCATCTGCACGTAGGCCAGCACGCTCATGGACTGCGATTGCTTGATCCGCTGCTGCGCTTCGTAGACGATCTGCTTTCGTTTCTCCACGTCCATCTCTTTTTGCTGTGCGACAACCAGCTCGTCGATGGACATATCGCTCAAGCCTTCCCAGTTCCAGCCACCTTTTTTGTACTCGCCCGAAAAATGCTTCTTGTAAGTAAACACGTTGGGATCGATGCGCAGCGAAGCTCCGGAGAGCATGACCAGCCACATGTCGTAGTCGTGCTCCATGATGACTTTCTGCACGTTCTGGTTGTAATCGATGGGGTTGGCCTTCACGTCCCAGCCGATCGATTGAAAGGCGGTTGCAATCACCCGGGCGGCTTCGGGCCGGACCGGATCAAAGGTCGCCGTGGCGGTGGTGATCTCTCTGGAATCTACCACGGCACCGGGTTTGCCTGCTCTAGCCAGCACGCTAGCCGGTGCAAGGACAAGGGATGCAGCGATCAGTATCGTCACCACTGTAAACAAGTTACGGATTTTGGCTTCTGTTTGGTTCATCACTTCTTCTCCTTTCTTACATCCTGCACTGCTCATCTTCGGCGTAGATGCCGTGAACAGCCGATTTGTACTACGTGTCGATTGTCATTCTGCCGCCTCAGCGGCGAGATCCCGACTGCAGATAGTGCTGGATCTCGGCAAGTGTCATCCCCTCCAGGCCGAGGTTTGTAACCGTTCTCCCGCCTGATGTCAGATCCTCGCCCAGCACGTGCTCTGCCAGCTTGATAATGGTTTCCATCCGGGAGACATCCACTCCCAGCATGTTGCCCAGTGAGACCATCGGTACCAGTCCCGTCGGTACGTCTTCCTGGATGTAGCGGGTGCGCAGACTCTGCTGCCCTTTTACCTCCGCATATGCCGGGTTTTTCTTCACCGCCTCGGATAGGGTGTCGCCTTTTGCATCGTAAGCCAGGCGGTACCACTCCAAAATGGAAGGCAGTCTCAATCCGAAGGCCCCGGCCAAAGCCACTCTTTCCCGGTCCATGGCCTCCACGAAAGCACCGATGGAAGGCGTGATGCCGTCCCAGTAATAGAGCCACTCCCTGCCGGATTCGATCATAGACGTATTTAAAAGGGAGGGGGCCGGGTGCATCATGGCATTGGGATTGCCCAGGCTGGTTTCCATGACGCTATTTGCTGCGGTCATCTGGGGAAAAGCCTGGGCCAGCAGATCGAGCACACTAACGGTATCAGCTGCAGGAAAAGCGGCCACCTGCAGCTGCTTTTTGATGCCGAAGATCGAAGCATAGCCGGGTTTCGGACTTCGGCAGGCATACAACAATGAATTGGCCTCGGCGATGGTGACGCGGCTTTTACAACCGGCATCGTCCAGCACTTTTCTGAACTCGAGCGCTCCCCCGGTGGCCCCCGGATGAACGAAGACAATATTCCCGTCTGCTAAAAACGGAGTGCAACCTGTCGCAATGGCGCGATGTGCCACTGCCGGTGCCACTACCATGACAATATCTGCACCTTCCAGCGCTTCTTCCATATCCATGGTTACCCGGTCGAGCGGACCGAAGCCCTCAACGGCGCCATTTACGGTGATCCCTCCCCGGGATCGAATGGCTTCGACGGTTTCCGGGATGATGTCGTAGAGCCGCACCGAAAATCCCATCAGGGACAGGTGACCGGCAAGCGACTGGCCGCCGTTTCCACCCCCGATGATGGCCCAGGATGTTTTTTTTGTAGCCGGGTTTTTTATCGGCACCGGATCCTGCCTTGTCGTGTGGCTCGATGGCATCGGCTATGACAATAGAATGGGTGAATTGGAATCATTGCCCGTGACATTAGAGATTCGAGCTCGCTTGCGAGGGGGTATCGGGTTCGGTTCCGTCCCTCACATTTTCAGGTAATGGGAGGAATTGAATAGCTACTGCCGCAATATTGTCGCTACCACAAAATGTCAGTGGATACAACCGCTCACTTGATAAATAGACGTTCAGCCGGCGATTAATGCAACAGGTAAAGAATCAATCGCCTCAATGGGTTGATGGAAAAAGTGGAGAAACCGGCCGCGCGGCTCATTGCAACAATCTCCTGACGGGCAAACCGTCGGGCAGGCGGTGGCGGATCTCCCGGCTGGGGGAACGGCCATTCAAGGATGGCCAGGTTTTTTCTGGCTACCCGCCGGGCTTCTCTCAACGCCAGCAAAGGATCGGTGGTTTCATGCAGCACCATCCCCATGAAGAGGGCTTCAAAGGAGTCCTCGGTGAAAGGGAGCGCCTCGGCCGCTCCAACGGAAAAATCTATTCCGGCGGTATAATATCGAGCGGCCGCTATCATGTCGGTATCCGGGTCGACACCGATGACTCGAATTTTGCGAGCCGCAAAGGCTTCGGCAAACAGACCGCTTCCGGTTCCCACATCGAGCACGTCTTCAAAACGGCAGTTATCCATGCACAGGTTCACCACCCGTTGGGCTTCCATTTGGGCAATGCGATCGGGGGCCCGTAATTTTTCAATTTTATGTTCGAACATTTCCTGCCGTATGGTTTGACAAGTCGCCAGTTTGGGCTAATGGTTTCATAGAATTCAAGTTCAAAAGAGTCAACGAAATCGTAAGCGAATCGCAGGTCAGGGTCACTGCCAAGGGAGGAATCGATGCAACTTCGCAAGCTGGGAAACTCGAAAATCAAGATCTCACCGATTGTCATGGGCACCTGGCAGGCCGGCAAGGACATGTGGACCGGTATCGACGACAACGAAACCGCGAAAGCATTGAAAGCTGCCTTCGATGCCGGCATCACCACCTTCGATACGGCCGAAGCTTACGGAAAAGGCCATTCAGAGCGGATTGTCGCCAAGGCGCTTTCGGGGGTCAGGGACCAGGTGGTGTACGCCACCAAGGTGTATGCCAACCACCTCAAGCACGATCAGGTGATAAAAGCCTGCGAGCGGTCCCTGAAAAACCTGCAGACGGACGTGATCGACCTGTACCAGATCCACTGGCCGGCGGGCAGCTGGGGTTCGGCAACGGTTCCCGTCGAAGAAACCATGGGGGCAATGAACACCTTGAAAGAACAGGGCAAGATCAGGGCCATCGGTGTCTCCAACTTCTCCAGAGCGCAAATAGCGGAAGCCGGCCAATACGGGCAGATCGTCAGCCTGCAGCCCCCCTATTCTCTGTTCTGGCGCCAGGTGGAATCCGAGGCGATGCCGCACTGCATCGACAATGGCCTCACCATCCTGGCCTACTCCCCCTTGGCCCAGGGATTGCTGACCGGCAAGTTCGGTCCGGACCACAGCTTCGAATCCGGAGACCACCGGGCGCGAAACCGGCTCTTTCAGCCGGATAACTA
>JAHEIV010000126.1 GCA_024639205.1 Deltaproteobacteria bacterium
GAAAAGATGAACGGTGACTGGGAGACAAAGCCGACGTTGTTGACGATGTCTTTTTTGGTCAAGTCTGCGACCTCTTTGCCCCCGATCTGTATCTGACCGCCGGTATATTTGTACAACTGGCCGATGCACTGTGCCAGGGTACTTTTTCCGCTGCCGGAAAAGCCAACCAGACCCAGCTGCTCACCGGGTTTCAAAGAGAGGGAGATGTCGTTCAGCAGTCGGATGCCCCCCTCGACCGTAAAGGAAAGATTTTTTACATTCAGGCTGCCGTCCAGAACGTAAGGGGTGCGGTCATCCGGAACGAGTTCGTGCTCCGGCTCGACATCGAAATATTCCATGGTTCGCTGGTAGCTAACGGAGGCGTCCTGATAGACCTGGTAAAATGCGATGAGATCCTTCCAGGGCTGATACAGTTTTTCTTGTGCGGACAAAAACGCCACGAGGGCCCCCAACTCCAGTCTGCCGGTCATTGCCAGGTATCCGCCGATGGCGAATACGAGCAGAGGGCTCAGATTGGTGAAAAAGTTGTTCAGCAGCTTGATTCCTTCGGTATAGAGTGTCCAGATCACCCGGATTTGCATCAACTTGTCGACCAGGCTGTCATATTTGTTGTTCTCGATGGCAAACGCCCCGTTGCTCTGTATTTCGTGAATGCCGGTGGTCGATTCCGCAATTCTGCCGGAAAGAACCCGGGTGGCGTCCACCCGTTTTTTGTTCTGAACATTGGCACGTCGTTGCAGCAGCGGAACCAGGAAAAGCACCAGCGGATAAATGCTCAGAGAAATCAACGCCAGCAGGGGGTTGAGCCAGAACAGGTAAGCGGCAAAGGCCAGCAAGGTGAGGACGTTGGTCACGGGGACCGCTATGGCCATGCCGACGAAAGTGCCGGATGTGGTCAGCTCGGTGATCAACGACGCCACAACCAGGCCGGGCTGGGTTTTGCGAAAGAAACCCAGCGGCAGGGTCAGGATGTGATGGTACAGCTCTTTGCGCATCGCCGCCAGCGCCCGCTGTCCGATCCGTGCCTGCATGTAATTGATGATCAGTTTAAAGGCCCCCTGGGCAATGACCGCGATCAAATAGATCCCGCAGTAAGTAAGCAGCAGGTCGACCTTTCTTAAATTGATCGCTTCGTTGACAACCCGTTTTTGCATTTCCAGCGGAATAACCCGGGCTATGACCGTTACCAGAATGATGAATACCAGAAATCCCTGGAGTTTGAGATTGCTGGTGAGAACCCAGGAAAAAAGGGACTTCTGCACGACCGGCGTTTGTTTTGTTCCCATAACCAATCTCTCTGATGTTATTGGACAAAATCGTTAATAAAAGCAACTTACTATAGTAAGCACTGCTGCCGTACGATTCAATCTCGTTGGATTTCCTCACCGGTTGAGCCTGGTGGAAAAGGAAAGCGGGTTTGAATCCTGTGCACAAATTATGGTAATTATTGTTTTCTTTGCGAAAGTGGTGGATGAGCACCCGCCCGGATCGATCTGAAATAGAGCCGAGAGGAGCCGTGTGATGCGTTTTCGGTGGAAACTGTTGATATTGTTGCTGCTGATATCCATTGGGCCGATGGCACTGATGCGCACCATCGGGGTGAGAAGTGTATTGCAGTTCAGAGATACGTTGATAGAACAAATCCGAAAAACTCGAATCGCATCCGAACAGGAAAAGCTTCTTCTGGTAACGGATGCACACGCACTGGCTTTGTGGGAAGCACGATCACAGGTCGAGGCGGCGCTGATGGCCCAGGTCGCCCGCGCGGAGCAGCTCATCGCCGGACCAACGGTTTCAGGCTCTCCGGTTTACTTTGCCGGTGACTTTGATTCGGATACCAACCAGCCCGGCGATACCATTGTTTCTTCGATGCACTTCCGGCAGGTGAAAAGCGGCCGCATGGAATTCTTACCCGTATCTTATGCAGAACCGGTGTTCCAGTTTTCACCCGGGATCGATCCGGTCGCTGTGGCAGATGATGTCGCCAGGCTTTCCGGCATGCGGGAAACCTTCCGGAGGCTGTCCCGGCTGTTGGACAACATGGCCATCTGGCAGAACATCGCCATGGAAAATGGACTTTTCTCTGTATATCCCGGCCACGGTGACATGCCAGACGGATTCGATCCCCGGCGACAAGCCTGGTATCAACAGGCATTAGAAAACAGGCGCCCGGCCTGGTCCGCCCCATTTGTCGATCCGGCGACCCTCCAGGTGGTGATCGCTGTCGGCATGCCGCTGTTTCGGGCTTCCGGCGACATCGCCGGAGCGTCGTCTATCGTGGTTCCGATTCGCAGCCTGGTAGAAAACGAGCTTTTTCCGCGAAGCATTCCGGCTGCAACGCAAATTTTCATGTGTCAACTTTTCTCCCGTAAGAAAGAAAACGCAAACAGGGTTCAGATCATCGCCAAGGACGAGCAGACGGAAGCAAGGCATCGAACCTGGCGCACCGTGCAGGCGACTGAATGGCTGGAGTCTGCCGACAATAGGCAGTTTGAGGCGTTTTTAAGGGACGCAGCTGCCGGAAAAAGCAACATTCGGCGGATGAGATTCGAAAAGGTAGATAGTCTATGGGTATACTGCCGGGCCAATCGGGGAACCTTTTTTGTGCTGATCACCCCCTACGAGGAGATTCTGGCGCCTGTCCGGTCAGCACAGACAGCGGTACAAGAGCGTATCGATGCCATGCTGGCCGTGACGCACTACGGGCTGATCGGCGTGTTGGTTGTGACCATCGGGCTGGCGCTGATATTTTCCAGAACGGTAACCCGGCCGCTGTGGGCATTGGTGGACGGAGCCCGCCGCCTGGGTTCCGGGGATTTCGGTGTTCGGGTCGAGATCCGCAGCCGGGATGAGTTCGGCACGATGGGAGAAGTATTCAACCGGGTCGGACCCCAGCTGGAGGAGATGCAGACCATGCGCCAATCGCTGGCGGTAGCCATGGAGATTCAACAGAAACTGTTGCCCCGGCACCCGCCGCATATTCCGGGATTGGACATTGCAGGCAGCAGTGTCTACTGCGACGAGACGGGCGGCGACTATTTCGATTTCATCAATGTGCCGGGAAACAAAAAAGAGCTGCTGCATGTGGCGGTGGGTGATGTTTCCGGCCATGGCATTCCGGCGGCGCTTTTGATGACCACCACCCGCGCGTTTTTACGCCAGCGGTCGGCTATGCCCGGCAGCATCGATATTATCGTTGGAGACATCAACGACCAGCTGGCACGCGACGTAGAAGATTCGGGACAGTTTGTGACCCTTTTTTACGCCGAACTGGATGCCGGTCGGCGTAAACTGCAATGGGTAAGAGCCGGACACGAGCCGGCGATGGTGTATGACGCCGTTGCCGATACATTCGAGGAACTCCGAGGACGCGGGATGCCTCTGGGGGTTGTCGGATCTGTAGATTTCGACGTGGAGCAGCGGTTGCTGGCAGCAGGTCAGACACTCATTGTCGGCACGGACGGCATCTGGGAGAGCCGCAGCGCTGCAGGAGAGATGTTTGGAAAAGATCGTTTCAGAACCCTCATTCGCGAACATGCCGATCGGCCGGCCGGGGAGATTGTTTCCGCCGTATTCGATAAGGTGACCGACTTTCGCGGCTCACTCAAACAGGAGGACGACATCACCCTCGTGGTGATCAAATTCCTTGCAGTTTTACCACCACCAGGGTGATGTCGTCTTCCTGGGGGGCGCTTCCCCGAAATTCATATACGCTGTCGAAAATCGATTGTTGAATGGCTTCGGCGGAAGCCGCACAAGTGCTGCGCACAATCGAATGCAGGCGCTGCCGTCCGTACATCTGCCCCTGTTCGTTGCGCGTTTCGTGTATACCGTCGGTTCCGATGATCAAGACACTGCCGGGCGACCAGCCGCTGCGGGATTCTTCGTCAAACTGGTAGCTCGGGTCCACCCCCAAGGCGATTCCCTCTCCATCCAGGGTTTCGATTTTATCTTTTTGGGGATCGAAAAGGATGGCCGGTTCCTGGCCGGCCCGCACCCAGCGGAAAGAGCGCTGCAGCGGATCGAGTTCCACAAGAAACAGCGACACAAACCAGCCGCTGTGCGCACTATCCATGGCAAGCAGGCGGTTGACTTCACCCACCAGAGCGGATGGATTGCCATTGTGTTTGGCTGCATACCGCAGCATCGCCCTAACGGAGGTCATGTGCATGGCCGCCCCGATTCCGTGATCCGAGACGTCGGCCACTACGATTCCCAGTTTTCCCTCCGGCAGGCGAAGATAATCGAAGTAGTCACCGCCGGTCTCATCACAGTAGATGCTGGAACCGGACACGTCCAAACCCGGCACCTGGGGCGGAGCGTGGGGCAGCAGGTTTTTTTGAACCTCTTCGGCCACCTTCATCGCCGAAATCAGCTCTATCCGGTGCCGCAACCCCCGAATCATCGAATTGGTGTGATCGGCAATGATACCGAATTCATCGTTGGTGGTTACCGGGACGAATTGACTCAGATCCCCCTGGCTGACGCGTTCCAGAATGCCGGTTTCATTGGCGAAAAGCAGTTTCAGGTTCTTGGAGTAAGACAGGATCAGGTTGATCATTTTGCCCAGCAGCACCGCCATCACAAAAAAGATCTCATAGGTGACCGAAAGTTGCGCTTCCAGAAAAGCCTCCTCGGTCTGCTCGATCTTCGAAAGCCAGACGATGTCGCGGCCGATCACCATGACGATAATCAGGGTGACAAACAAGGTGACCGCCACCGCCACCAGGGCGAATTTGCGGGTAACCGGGAAAAACCCCCGATCCGGGGGCATATCCTGCTGGTGTTCGATGGCATTGAAAATAATTTGCCTTTCCCGGGCCAGGGAGAGATCCAGTCCGATGAAAAAGCCGGACACCAGACAGCCGAACATCAGGCTGACGCCGCTAACGGCGGGAAAATCGTACACCGCCTTGTTGAAGGCAACAGCAAGCAATCCGGATAGCAGAACGGACGTTAACTCCAGCCCAAATTGGCGTTTCGGGCGGTCTGAAACGCCAGCCGACAGGACCCATCGCCCGACCAGGAGATGGCGCACAATAAAGCCGACGGTGAAGGCACCAAAGAGAATGGCCCCCAGCGTCACGGGGGGCAGCGTCGCCATCCACGGTCAGACCTCAGCGCCGTATATCGTCAGTGCAGAAACCGTGAAGGCGTAATGAATGGTGATTCGGGTTCTCATGCTGGTAGAGAGAATAACGCCCCACCGCAGCGGTGTCAACTTTGACAAAAGACAGACAAATCGAATATAGGACGAGCAGACAGCATTCCCCCAAGGTGATGGCACATGAAATTTTTTATCGTTGTTATCGGGATGGTCATGATCATCGAAGGGCTGCCCTATTTTGCATTCCCGCAGCGCATGAAGACCTGGATTCACAAAGTGCTCGAACTGCCGGAAAAGAATCTGCGCACGTTCGGTCTGGTGCTCATGTTGGCCGGTCTGGCAATGGTGTACATCGGAAGGAAGTGAAATCCGGTTCTGCCGGGCATACCGAAATCATGTACCTGAAATCCACTGGTCATTTTTTTTCTCAGAACAAAAACCGATTGCTGTGAAAAGCAGATGTATTTATTGTCCGACTACAACTACGAGCTGCCCAATGAACTGATTGCCCAGGAGCCGGTCGAGCAAAGAGACCAAAGCCGCCTGTTACTTCTGGACCGCAGCACCGGAGCGGTCGACCACGGTTTTTTTGGCGACCTCCCGCAGCATCTGTCCGCCGGTGATGTTCTGGTGCTAAACGATACGGAAGTGATTCCGGCACGGCTGGTCGGGCGCAAGGACACGGGCGGCCGGGTCGAGGTTTTGTTGATCGATTATGCCGGCGGAAAAACAGAAGCCGGTCGATTTGTCACCCAATGCCTGGTAAAGTCTTCCAAGCCTGCCCGGGTCGGTTCGGAAATCGAGTTTGACAAGCGGATGAAAGCCCGGGTGTTGGACGGCAGTGACGGCGTCTATACCCTAAAGTTTTGCTTTCCGGGTCGCTTCGAAAAGCGGCTCTACGAGCTGGGCAGTACCCCTCTTCCGCCGTATATCAAGCGTCCGGCGCGCGGCGGCGTTTCGGTTGACGATCGGTTTCGCTACCAGACCGTATATGCCTCCCGTAAAGGGGCAGTGGCGGCACCCACCGCCGGCTTGCACTTCACCGACGAACTGCTCTCACAGATACAATCAGCGGGGGTGCGGATTGTTCGTTTGACCCTGCACGTCGGGTATGGAACCTTTCTACCGGTGAGGGTTTCCGACATCCGTCAGCATCGGATGCATGCCGAACGATACACTCTAAGCCAAGAAACGGCGGCAACCATCCACCATGCTACCGAACAGGGAAAACGGGTGGTTGCGGTGGGCACCACCTGCGTTCGGACGCTGGAGCATGCTGCCCGGCAACATGGCGGGCTGACCGCCTCTTGCGGTGAAAGCGACCTGTTCATCTATCCAGGCTATCGCTTCCAGGTGGTCGACGGTCTGGTGACGAATTTTCACCTTCCCCGCTCCACCCTGCTGATGCTGGTATCGGCTTTTGCCGGGCGAGAAAAAGTTCTGGCTGCCTATGCAGAAGCGATAAAGAAGCGCTATCGCTTCTACAGTTATGGGGATGCAATGCTGATAATCTAGCATTATGAATGGTTATTTTTCCGATGAGCGGCATTTTCCGCGGGTTTCCCGTCTGCGGCAGTTCAGTATGCCCTGGCGATAGTCCTTGTCCGGCCGGGCTCATCGAATAAATTGCTCATTGATGTGCCATTCAGCTATCAGTTCGGCATCCATATTTTACAGAGCGAACAGATACCAAGAAATGCGCGACAACCGGCAGCGGACAACGAACAATGAAGCACCAACGGATTGATAATGTTCTCCTTTGAAATCACAGCGGCATGCAAGGCGACTCGCGCCCGGGCGGGAACCGTTCGAACGCAACACGGAGATGTGCCGACTCCCGTCTTCATGCCGGTTGGAACCCAGGGAACGGTAAAATCGCTTTCACCGGAAGAGCTCGTGACCTGCGGTGCTCGAATCATCCTGGGCAACACCTATCACCTCTACCTTCGACCGGGATTGGAGGTGATCCGCTCGTTTGCAGGTCTGCACGATTTCATGAACTGGGACGGACCGATTTTAACTGACAGCGGCGGATTCCAGGTTTTTTCCCTGGCGCGACTGGTAAAAATAGAAGATCGAGGGGTCCGGTTTCAATCCCACCTGGACGGATCACCGCATCTGCTGACACCTGAAAAATCGGTGGAAATACAAATCGGCATTAATTCCGATATCGCCATGTGCCTGGATCAGTGTCTCCAGCACCCGGCGGATCGCGATGCCACCCTGCGGTCACTGGAATTGACCCTGCGCTGGGGCCAGCGCTGTCGAACCTTCTGGGAGGATTACGGAGATCGTCGCAACGCCCTGTTCGGAATCGTTCAGGGAGGCATGTATACCGACTTGCGGTCGATCTCCGCCCAACAGACCGTGGAAATCGGATTCGACGGTTACGCCGTCGGGGGGCTCAGCGTCGGTGAGCCGAAGAATCTAATGATGTCGGTGGCCGGCTCGACGCTGCCGCTGCTGCCCGAGGCCAAACCCCGCTACATTATGGGGGTGGGAACCCCTCAGGACCTGGTTGAACTGGTGGCTCTGGGCGCAGACATGTTCGATTGCGTGCTTCCTACCCGCAATGCCCGCAACGGTCAAATTTTTACAAGAACAGGCACCCTGAATATCAGCAACGCCCGTCATGCCGACGACCCGCAGCCGCTGGAAAAAGGGTGTACCTGCTACACCTGCAGCAATTACTCCCGGGCGTATTTGCGCCATCTTTACATGGCGCGGGAACTGCTGGGCTATCGGCTCAACACCATCCA
>JAHEIV010000127.1 GCA_024639205.1 Deltaproteobacteria bacterium
TATTTTGCGAACCTTGGATTCGTAAGGAACCGCGACAACCCAGCGCGCGGGACGAGCGCTGACTTTCGAGTAGACAAGATCCGCGACCACGTGGATATCCGACTCGTTTTCAGCGATCCAATCCTTGCCGGTCAAACCGGCATCGAGCGTTCCGTTTTCAACGTAGCGGGACATCTCCTGGGCCCTGCAGATGGCGCATTCGATCGATTCGTCGTTGATTTCCGGAAAATAGCTTCGATCATTTACATTGATGCGCCAGCCGCTGCGTTTGAACAGCGCAATGGTGGCGGTTTGCAGGCTCCCCTTCGGGATTCCGAGTTTCAATCGATCATTCATTTCTTGTAAACCTCCTCGGGGTTGAATATCGGCTCACCGATGATCTCCACCGCCCGATCCGCCTTCACCTGCCTGTGGAAACAGCTTGTGTGGCCGGTGTGACAGGCCGCTCCACCGAGTTGTTCGACCTTCAACAGCACGCTGTCATCGTCACAGTCGATACGAATCTCTTTGACAACCTGCCGGTGGCCGGAAGTTTCACCTTTGATCCAAAGTTTGCGCCGGCTGCGACTGAAATACGTTGCATAGCCGGTATTCAGCGTTGTTTCCCACGCCTCCTTGTTCATATAAGCAAGCATGAGAACTTCTCCGGTTCGATAGTCCTGGGCCACCGCCGGGATCATTCCCCCTGTTTTTTCAAAGTCGAGACGGACCATGGCCGCTTCCTCCACTGACCGAACCAATGCTTTTTGAGGCAACCCGGGAGGCACTCAAATTGGCTTTGCTCCGGCATCATATTTTTGATAAACTAATATTTTTACCGGCAAAGACCGACAAAGTCAATTTTTTTTGTCCATTGACCTACGGCTTGCCTGAGTCGATAAAATCTGGTAGAAAACGGAAAAACATGGTCACGTCGATCTCGAATCCACACCATTCAAAGACCGGCACCAGGATCAACCAATTCCGATCATAACAATGTGATCAATCTGTGGGATAGATCCCATGGCTAAGCCAAAAAGCACTGCTGAAATACGTCAGCACCGCTCCCGCCGGGGAAAAGGGCGCCTCGGAACGTTTGTGCTCAAAACGTTTCTCTGGTCCGTGCTGATTTTTATCGTTGGCGGCACGCTGACTGCCTTCGGCATTTATTATTTTCTGAGTCGAGACCTGCCCAAGATATCCACGCTGAAAAATTACCACCCGCCGGTCATCACGACTGTGTTTTCGGACGACAATCGTAAAATCGCCGAATTCTACAATGAAAGACGGAAGGTTGTGTCCCTGGCCGACATCCCGGAAATGCTCGTAGAGTCGTTCGTTGCTGCCGAAGACTCCCGTTTCTACAAGCACCGCGGAATCGATTTAATCAGCATCGTCCGGGCCTTTTTTAAAAATCTCGAGGCCGGCACGATCGTGCAGGGCGGCAGCACGATTACCCAGCAGGTGACAAAGTCCTTTTTGCTGACTCCGGAGAAAAGCTACACCCGCAAAATCAAGGAAGCCATCCTGGCCTACCGGATCGACAAGGCGTTCAACAAAGAGGAGATCCTGTACCTGTACCTCAATCAAATCTATCTGGGTCACGGGGCCTACGGGGTGGAAGCCGCGGCTGAGAATTACTTCGACAAATCCGCCCGAGACCTTAATCTGGCAGAGTCCGCCATGCTGGCCGGATTGCCCCAGGCCCCCAGCCGGTATTCCCCTTTCCGCTATCCCGAACGGGCAAAACAGCGCCAAATATACGTGCTGAATCGCATGGTGGAAGAAGGTTATATCACCAACATTCAGGCAACCGAGGCCATCAACACCGAGCTGCAGATACAGCCCCGCCGAAACTGGTACAGCGAGGAGGTGCCGTTTTACACCGAGTTTGTTCGTCAGTACATCGAAACAAAATACGGGGGCGACACGCTGTTAAACGAAGGGTTGCAGGTCTACACGGCCGTCAATGTCGATATGCAGCGGGTCGCACGCGAAGAGCTCAACATCGGGTTGCTGGCTCTTGACAAGCGCCAGGGGTACCGAGGGCCTATGCGTCGCCTACAGCCGGAGCAAATCGAAACAGTTGCCCGTGAACTGGAAGAAAACCGGCAATCCCTTCCACTGGAATCCGGCAGTATCGTCGAGGGCATCGTGGTTCAGGTCAACGACACGGATCTGAACGTGTCGGTTCGCTTGGGCGGTGCCCAGGGAGTGATCGAACTCGAAGACATGGACTGGGCGCGCCCGCCGGATCCGGAAGTAGCCTATCGCGAACACATGCTCAAACGTCCCGGACAGGCCCTGAGAGTCGGTGACGTGATCCTGGTTCGTCTGAAGAAGCAACTGGAAGACTCCGACCTTTGGTCCCTGGCGCTGGAACAGCAACCGCTGGTTCAGGGCGCGCTGTTGTGTCTCGAGGCTGAAACCGGCCACGTCAAAGTCATGGCCGGTGGACGCGATTTCAAGGAAAGCCAATTCAACCGGGCGATTCAATCCAGAAGACAGCCCGGCTCAGCGTTCAAACCGATCGTCTATGCCGCGGCTTTGGATATGGGCTACACCCCGGCCACTGTGATCATCGACTCTCCCATCGTATTTCTGGATGAAGAGCAGGATTTCAAGTGGAAACCGAAAAACTACGGAGAAAAGTTCTACGGCCCGACTCTGTTCCGCGTCGCGCTGGGCAAATCTCGCAATGTCATCACCATCAAGATATTGCAGGACATCGGCATTGACTATGTGATCGATTATTCCCGAAAGCTGGGAATCGCCTCGCACCTCGATCGGGATCTTTCCCTTGCCCTCGGCTCGTCCGGTGTTTCATTGCTGGAACTGGTCAATGCGTACGCGGTTTTCAACAACTACGGTTTCCTCGTTGAGCCTAACTTTGTAATAAAAATTGTTGACCGCAACGGAAATGTTCTCGAAGAGTTCATCCCGGGAAAAGAAAAAGTGATCGAAAAAAGCACGGCCTACCTGATGACCAGCCTGCTGGAGGGGGTGGTGCAAAACGGTACCGGCTGGCGGGCAAAGGCGCTCGGTCGACCGGTGGCCGGAAAAACCGGTACCACCAACGATCTTTATGATGCCTGGTTTCTCGGCTACACACCGCGCTATACAACCGGCGTCTGGGTCGGTTTTGACGAGGAAGCCTCCCTCGGCCAGCACGAGACCGGTTCACGAGCCGCCAGTCCCATATGGGTCGGATTCATGAAACGGGTGCTTGCCGACGCGCCGGTTCGTGTGTTTCAGGTTCCCGAAGGTGTGGTGTTTACGCAGATCGATGCCGAAACCGGTCTGCTGCCCATACCGGATTCAAAAGAAACGATCTTCGAGTGCTTCAAGGAAGGCACTGTTCCAACGGAAACCACCCCCACCCAGGAGACGGTTACCGAAGCGGAACAGTTTTTCAAGATGGACATGTAGCGCCGGTTGCCCATGCAACCGACGTAGCGTAAGAAAAAACCCCGCTGCCGCGAGCAACGGGGTTTTTGATTTCTCCATTCGATCCGCAAACACACATTTTCCATACCAGGGGCGGAAATCCGAACATAAAATACAGCTATACCGGTTGGAACGGTCTGCGTTGGGTTTGAGATCAATGCGCGGTGATCATTGGAAGTTATCAGGCAGGTGCGGGAGTTCCCGCACCTGCCGAAAACGGTTTGCGACGCAGCCATCGGACCTGATATGATCCGATCCGATCCGTTTTAATCCGGGGGAAGCGGGACAAGCACAACCGGCACCTTGCTGTGACGCAGCACACGCCGGGCTGTGCCGCCCATCAGGGCATCCTTCAGGGCGCTGTAGCCGTGGCTGCCCATGACCACCAGGTCGCAGCCTTTCTCCTCCAGAGTCTCCATAATTTTGTCCGAAGGGTTGCCCCGCAGCACCAGAACCTCATCCGTATCAAAGCTGCTGCCTCTGGTCTGAGCCTGCTCGCAGAACGTATCCAGAACATCTTTGATGGCCCGTCCGCTGCCTTTTCTTTTGCCGAGCAGTGCCTGCTTGGCTTCATCAAAATGCCGCTGCTTGATCTTTTCCCAGGTTTCGGCGCTGACATGCCCGATGATCCTCTCGTCCATGTCCGGATCCTCGGCGATGACGTGCAGGATCGTCAGCCCGGCACGGTACAGACTGGCCAGGCTGGCGGCATAGGCAAATGCCCGAAGGGCGTGTTCCGACAGGTCGGTGGCAAACAGGATCTTTTTAACTTCAACCGTTGGAAAGTCCATAGTCCGTACCTCTGCGGGTGAGTGTATTGCCGATCAACCGGCCGGTGCGGCACTCTTTCTAAACAGCCTGCCAAGGAATTTTATCCAGTACCCGCTCATCAGGTAGGCGTAAATATACGTGCCGATGACGATCAGCACGTAGGCCTTTAAAATGTCCATGCCGGAACCGTTCAGGGAAAACCCCGGCACGTAGCCGAACAGGAAGGGTCCCATATAAAGAAACTTGGCAAATTTAAAGGACGCAAAGGCCGTTCGCCACATGTTGGCCTTTGCGATGGTCGCCCCGGCAAAAGCGGCGATGCACACCGGCGGTGTGATGTTGGAGTCCTGGGAGAGCCAGTAAACGATCATATGGGCCGCGATCTCGTTGACCCCCAGGTGGGTTAAGGCCGGTACGGCGACAACGGCCGTGATCAGGTAGGCCGCGGTCACCGGCACTCCCATGCCCAATATCAGGGATGCAAGGGCGATCAGGAAAATGGTCGCCACCAGTCGAAAATCGATGCCGCCAAACACCGCGCCGCTGGCCAGCTCGATCACGATGTCGGCAAAGGTCAGCACCAGACCGCTGTATGTCAACGTGCCGATGATGATCCCGATCACCCCCACCGTGGCGCCGATCTTCAGGCTGTTTTCGGTGCCCTCCCGTGCCGCAACCACAAAACGGGTCAGGTATTCCTTGTTGTTTCCCTTGAAGCGGACATAGAGAAAGACCGCTATCAGAATCCCGGGAATAACGGAAAAGTAATCGGAGATGTGGGTGTCGAGCACCATGTTTGACAGGTTGCCCAGAAAAATCGTTGTCACCAGCACCGCCATGGTCAGGTCCATTCGGTTTTCGGGCCGGGACCAGCTGATGAACAGGCAAGCCACCAGACCGAGGATGGCCGAGTAGGCCGGAGAAAAACCCGTCAACATAAAGATGGTGATCACGACCAGCGGCAGGGTGTAGTACCACTCGTTCTTTAAAATTTCCATGGCGCTGTATTTGTATTTTTCGCCGACTACATTATGGATCTTGGCTTCGTAATGCACCATGACAAAAACGCTGAAAAAATACATCAACGCAGGAAAGACGGCCACCAGCATAATTTTGGAATAGGGCAACCCGGTCATCTCCGCCATGATGAACCCGCCGGCGCCCATGATCGGCGGCATAAACATTCCACCGATGGAGGCCGCCGGTTCGATGGCACCGGCAATGTGGGGCCTGAAACCGGCCTTTTTCATCATCGGGATGGTGAAGGTGCCGGTGGAGACCGTGTTGGCAATGGCGCTGCCGGAAATCGAACCGAACAGACCGGAGGCGATCACCGCCACTTTGGCCGGTCCGCCGACTTTGTGTCCAACCGCGGCCAGGGGAAAATTGATGAAAAACCGCTGCGCTCCGCATTTTTCTAGATAGGCGCCGAATAAAACAAACAGGATCACATAGGTTGCCAGCACATTGGCCATGATGCCGAACACCCCGTCACTTTTGTAAAAAATGCTGGTGCACAGCTCGTTGAACGGAGCGCCGGCATGGGCGACCAAGTCGGGCATCGCATATCCGAATACCCCGTAGAGAAGCATCAGGGTACCCAGGATGACAAACACACTGCCCACCACTCGTCGCGCGAGCTCCACACCGATCAGCACCCCGATCATCGCCACGAACATGTCGAAGGGTGTTTCCGCCCCGGTACGGTAGTTGATGGCTTCGAAGTTGAGAATCCAGTATCCGATGGAAAATACGGAGAGCGCCATGAGAATGTAGTCACATATCCGCAACAAAAAGTGCTTGGACTTGTAGAGCAGAAATACCAGCACGTAAGTGATGATGATGTAAACTCCCCGGTGGTACTGGGTAGAGGCCGGACGGATGACGGCGGCGTAAGTATAAAAAACCACCAGGAGAACCGAACAGGTATCGAATAGAATTTTTTCGAACTTGTTTAGTTTTTCATACACATTGCACCTGCCCGTTGGGGGGTGAAAATCGGGGGACTCTGTCGGGGCAACGTTCAAATGTCACCCCGACAGAATGTGATGATTTACATGATGCCCTTTTCCTTCCAGAACTTAGTCGCTCCGGGGTGCAAGGGGGTGACGACGCCCTTGATGCCGTCTTTGACAGCCATCTCCTTGAAGGTCTTTTTCTGGCCCACCATGTGCTTGAGGCCTTCGGGAGTATAGATCGCCGCAAGCAGCTGGTATACAGCCTCCGCCGAAAGATCGGCGCTGGCCACCCACAATGCGGAGTCCTGGAAAGCCGGCGCTTCGTAATTGACGCCTTTATAAGTGCCGGCCGGGACAGACAGCTTGGCAAAATAGGGGTATTGTTTAAGAAAACCGGATTGCTCGGCATCTTTTCCCAGGTCGACCAGTTCGATATCATTGGTCTGGGCGGCCATGATCACCGCACCGCTGGGAAAGGCCGTAAACAGCCAGAAAGCATCCAGCTGCCGATTGCCGAAAGCCTGGGCTGCATCGTTGTACCCCATGGCATTTCGTTCGATCTTATCCCAGACACCCATATGAGTAAAGAACAATTCGCAGTTGGCAAACGCACCGGATCCGGCGTTGCCCACACCGACCTTTTTGCCCACCAGGTCCTTGGTGCTTTTGATGCCCGAACCCGCACGAACCACCAGCTGCGCCGGCGCGCCGTAAAGATAGGACACAGCCATTACGTTGGTGTACTTTTTGGGGTCGTTTTTCATTTTGCCTTCACGGCCGAGCCACACATGGCCGGAATAGACCACACCCATATGCATCCTGCCGCTATCGACCTTGCGCAGATTTTCCACCGAACCGGCCGAGGATTGGGCCCGAACGGTGTAGTCCTTTATGGCTTTTACCGGGCCATAGACCTGGACGCCGTTGGCCACTACCTGAAAGGTTCCACCGGCCGGACCGCCGCCGAAAATGACCCTTGTCTTGGCGGTTGCATCGGCTGTAAAAGTCAGGCTGACTGCCAAAATGGCGCAAACAACAACTGTTAATCGAAATAAACCTTTGTTCATCACTATCCTCCTTTGACATGATTTCAGCAGCAACCGCAAGGCACGCTGCCTCTCCGGTTGCACCTCCTGGAATACACACCTAATATCAACAAATCCCCGCGCGTTTCCGGCCGGTTACCATCATTTGGTAAGGCGTATTGCACCTTCCGTCACCGGCCGCAGACATTGCGGAATATTAATCCCCTATCAGTGGATCAAAAAGTTGTCAATTGGGCAATTTCTGATTTTCCTGTCAGAAAAATTCTGACATTCAGGCGTATACTACGGCTCTATCAAATGATTTTGAATGGCAAAGCGTGACAGTTCGGCATTGTTGCGCAGATCGAGTTTTTTGAGCAGACGCGATCGATAGGTATCCACCGTTTTAACGCTGATTCCATATGCTTCGGCAATTTCTCGGTTGGTGTTACCCAGAGCCAGTCGGCGCAGCACCTGCATCTCCCGCATTGATAGTGAGTCGAGAAGGGTCTGGCCCGTGCCTCCCCTGGCCACCCGCAGGGCCAGAGCTTCGGCCGCTTCGTCGGTGAGGTACCGACTGCCTTCGAGCACTTTGCGGATGGCGGCCACCAGCTGCTC
>JAHEIV010000128.1 GCA_024639205.1 Deltaproteobacteria bacterium
TCGATCGTGTATTGGCTGCTACCTTACGGAACGCACAGCTGGCGAAACAATCCCATTTTCACCCTGCTGGTCTTTGTCCTGCACATCGGCCTGCTGTTGACACCCGTTTTTCTGCTGGGGCACAACGTACTGCTGCAGGAGCGATGGGGATTCAGCCTGCCGACCATTTCCGAGGGCACCGCGGACCTGCTCACCATTGTGGTGATCGTCAGCATCGTGTTTCTGGTCCTGCGGCGAATTGCCCAGACCGAGGTGAGGATCATCACCAATGTCCAGGACTACCTGATGATCGCGATCGCAGTAGCGCCGTTCATCACCGGCCTGATCGCGCACTACCAGGTCGGCAACTACCAGTTCTGGTTGATTCTGCACATTCTTTGCGGGGAGGCGTTATTGATCGCCATCCCGTTGACCAAGCTGTCGCATTTTATCTTGTTCTTCATGTCCCGGGCGCAGCTGGGCATGGACTACGGGATCAAGCGCGGGGGGATGAAGGGCAAGGGTTTTGCCTGGTAGCCCATCTGCGAATTTTGCATGAAAACCGATAAGCTGTTGGCGAATGCGGCAACGAAAACAAAATGAGAAAATAATAAGTGCAAGCCAGAACCCTTAAATGGTATAAGGACGAGAATCTTTTTCATCCCATCAATTTTCACCCTGATGGGCGAGAGCCGGAGGCGGCCATCTGCTTCGGTATGAAGGACCTGCAAAAGAGAATATGCCCACATGACTTCGCGCTGTAGTCTCCAATGCCGTGCAAATGAACGCTCTGGACTCGTGCAAAATCCAAGTGTAAACCAACAATCCATCGTGGAGAAGAAAAATGGCTGACGGGAAACTTTGCAACAAAAAAATGGTCGATAAAATTGAGCGGTTGAATGAACTGCTGTCCGATAAAAGCGGCAAACAGTACTACGAAGAGATGAACCACCTTGACGTGGATGACAAGGCGCTGTGGGCCACCATGCAAAAGACCCTCAAGTCCCGACTGAAGACCTGGCTGGAAATCTGCTCTCACTGCGGCCTGTGCGCCGAGAGTTGTTTTTACTATCTGGCCAACGAGCGCGATCCGAAGCAGGTGCCTTCATACAAGATCCAGGACACACTGGGACAGTTGATCAAGCGCAAGGGAAAGGTCGACAATGAATTTATGCAGTATTGCATGGACACGGCCTTCGCCAAATGCACCTGCTGCACGCGATGCGGGGTTTACTGCCCCTTCGGCATCGACACCGGCATCATGTTCTCTTACTTGCGAGGACTTCTCTTCTCCCAGGGTTTCACCCCCTGGGAAATGAAGATCGGCTCCGGTATGCACCGCATTTTCCGGGCCCAGATGGACGTGACTACCGAAGACTGGACGGAGACCTGCGATTGGATGGCCGAAGAATACGAAGACGACTGGCCGGGTCTCAAGATTCCCATTGACGTGCAGGATGCCGACATCCTGTACACCGTCAACGCCCGCGAACCCAAGCACTATCCGGAAGATCTGGCCGAGGCGGCCATCCTGTTTCACCTTGCCGGAGAGAACTGGACGGTACCCAGCGAAGGATGGGAGGAGACCAGCCTGGCCATGTTCGCCGGGGACTGGGCCGCCTGCAAGATGCAGGTTGAAAGTGTCTACGATGCGATGAAACGGCTGAATCCCAAACGCATGGTGGTGACCGAATGCGGACATGCCTATCGTGCCACAGTCATCGAAGGACCTTACTGGGCCGGGCTCAAGACCGGCCAGACGCCGATACCGAGTTTCCACTACGTGGAGTGGGTGGCCGAAGCACTGCGCACCGGCAAGCTGAAAATCGACCCGGCCAAGAAGATCAAAGAGCCGGTCACCTACCAGGACTCGTGCAACTACATTCGAAACGCCGGGCTCAAAGACGTCGCCCGGGAGATCATGAGTTATATCGCGGAAGATTTTCGTGAGATGTCTCCTTGCAAAGAGCACAATTTCTGCTGCGGCGGCGGCGGCGGGCTCAACGGCATCGGACGCTACCGCCCGCAACGCAACATCGGACTGAAGGTCAAGCGGGACCAGATTCTGAATACCGACGCAAAGCTGGTGGTTGCACCCTGTCACAACTGCTGGGATGCGATCCGCGACCTGGAGGAGGTTTACGAAGTCGGCATCCGGTGGTCGTTTCTGAAACCATTGTTGATCAACATGGTGGAGGTGCCGGAACACCTGAAACCGAAAGAAGAGTGATCCGGTTAGAAGAAACACCCGAATGCAGATGCCGGAACGCGGCTGGAAGACAGGCAGGCGAGGTAGAACAATACCGACAGTCGTGCAGAACTTTTGTACAATGTGCCGCGATGGCTGACCGGGAGGTTCAGTGAACGCAATTGTTCTTCAGCCCGACGGCGAGTTGCTGGATGAAAAGCGAAGGCCGATCAGCGAGCCCCTGCGGTTTCTGAGCTTTCGTATCGAGCTGCACGAGGGTGCCACCTTGCGCAGTTTTTTCCGGATGATCGACCGGCATGCGATCCTGGCGCAGATCAGCACGTTTTTCCCTTCTTTCCTTGAGCAATACGGCAGATGCCCGGATGCCGGCTGCAACGCCAGCGGGTATGATTTTTTGGAGTTTGGCAAGACGATCGAGATGATCGGCTATCCCGGCGAGCCCAAGCTGGAAATCTACCATTCACTGAAGGGAGTGGTCGGCAAACAGGCCGAGGAAATCCGCTCTTCGCAGCTGGACGGTCTTTTGGATCTGCCGTTGAAGCTCGGTGCACTGAAACACATCGTGTTCGGCGACAAGGTGGATGCATTCGAATTTGATACCGTCTTCAACTTATTTGAATTCATAGACGGGATTGCCTGGGAGTTGAGTTTTCACGGCCGACCACAGGTATGTGAACTAAGGAGATGAGCCATGTTCAAAAAGCTATTGTTCGCCACGACGGCTTCCCCCACCTGCGACAATGCCGCCAAGGTTGCCTTTGATCTCGAACTGAAATGGGATGCCAAACTTTTTGTGTTTCATGTGTTCGGTATGCCCACCCGCGGGTTCAGTCAATACGTCACCGACAGCCGAACCGGTGATACCGAACCAATCGATCCGGACTACATCGAGTGGGTCAAGGAGGAGATGAAAAACACGTACGATGAGTTGCTCAAGGACAGCGAGAATTCCGAAATCGAAGCTGTGCTCGGCATGCCGCATCGGGAAATCCTGCGCAAGGCCCGCAAAGAAAACGTCGATATGATCATTATGGGCGCTCATACCCGCGAGGAGGACGTCGGGGCGACACGCTACCGCAGCATTGCGGGCAGTACGATGCAAAAAGTAGCCAAGGCCGCCCGCTGTCCGGTGGTGATTATCAGCCGGCCCTGCACCACCTGCTGGAAGCTGTTTTCCAACATTGTCGTTGGTGTCGACTTTTCAAAGGCTGCCGATTACGCCTTTTTGTGGGCGTACAAACTTGCCAAAGAAGTCGGTGCCAAACTGCACGTTTTTCATGCCCTGGATGTCAATTACGGCAGTGCCGGGCAGGTCAAATCCCAGGCGGAAATTGAAAACCTGTTGTCGGCAGCCACGAAGAAAATCGAAACCCGGCATCTGAAAAAGATCAAGAATTTTGATAACTACTCGGTGGAAATCTGGGAGGGCATTCCCTACGTTGAGATTTTAAAGCACGCCAGGCAGGTGAACGGCGATCTGATCGTGATGGCCCACCACACGCGGGAGATCGATCCGGAAGAGGCCTTGCTGGGCAGCACGGTCGAGCAGGTCGTCCTGCGGGCCTCGTGCCCGGTTGCCAGCGTCAACCATCCGGACAAAGTGGCCGATGTGATCGATTGACCGCACGCATGCCGATTTTGTATCTTATCGCCGTCGGAGCCGAATATGGAGAAGAAGAAGGTTCTCATCGTGGACGACGAGATCGACATGCGCATTTACATTTCCACGGTGCTCAAAACCTGCGGCTTTGAGCCGATCACCACAAGGGAAGGCAGCGAGGCGATTCGCAAGGCCAAAAAAAATCCGCCGGATCTCATTGTTCTGGACGTCATGATGCCGGGGGAAGGGGGCGCTGAGACCTATCGGGAGTTGAAACAGGATCACGAGCTGCAGAACATCCCGGTGATTCTTATGTCTGCCGTCAAAAAGGACTCCTTCCTGCATTACCTGCGCATGCTAAATGCCCGTCTGCTTCATCCGATTCCCCCGCCTTTCACCTATCTGGAGAAGCCTGTTGAACCGGAAGACCTGGCGGATGCAGCAAAAGCCGCAATGGCGACTTGAATCCCTGCGCCTCCGGCCATAGCCGGAGGCAGGGCGGTAATGGATAAGCGATTTTCCCATGGAAAAGAAAATACTGCTGGTAGACGATGAAGAAGGCATCCGCAAGGTTCTCGGCATCTCCCTGGCCGACAGCGGTTATGAAGTCTTTACGGCCGAGAACGGAGAGCAGGCCCTGAGGCTGTTTCGAGAGAACCGCCCTGCCATCGTTATGACCGATATCAAAATGCCGGGAATGGACGGCATCTCCCTTCTGCGAAAGATCAAAGACGAGCGCCCGGACACCGAAGTGATCATGATCACCGGTCACGGGGATTTGGATCTGGCCATTAAAAGCCTCCAGTCACGGGCGATCGATTTCGTCACCAAACCCATCAATGACGATGTGCTGGAAATTGCCCTGAATCGGGCCACCGATAAAATCACCATGCGCGAGCAACTGCGGCAGTACACGGAGAACCTGGAGGCCCTGGTCGAAAAGCAGTCGGCCAAACTGGTGAAGGCCGAACGGCTGGCAGCCGTGGGCCAGGCGATCGAGGGGCTGTCCACAGCCATAAAAGGGATCGCCGGCGACCTCGAAGGCGGTATCCGGTATTTCAACGAAATGCCCTGCTTTGTTTCCATTCACAACCGGGATCTGAAGATTGTGGAGACCAATCAACTCTTCAAGCAGCGCCTGGGTGACGGTGTCGGCGGCAATTCATGGGACATTTACAAGCAGGCAGCCGACAACCCCCAGGATTGCCCGGTTGGACGGACCTTTCAAACCGGCACGGGACAGCGCGGCAGGGAAATCGTTCGTTACCTGGATGGCCAGGAGCTGCCGGTGATGACCCATACGGCTCCGATTCACGACAAGGGCGGTGAGCTTGAACTGGTGCTGGAGATTGCGGCCGACATATCCGAGGTGCAGCGCCTGCAGGAGCAACTGCGCACCACCCAGCAGCGATACGAGCAGCTTTTCGACGAGGTCCCCTGCTACATTTCCGTTCAGGACAGGGATCTGCGGCTGACGGCAACCAATCGTCGCTTCAAGGAAGACTTCGGCGATCGGAACCGATCCCACTGTTACAAGGTCTACAAAAACCGCGGTGAGCCGTGTCCCAACTGTCCGGTTGACAAAACATTTACAGACGGCAAGTCCCACCAGACCGAAATGGTCGTTACATCCGCCCACGGTGAGCAATACAACGTGCTTATCTGGACGGCACCGATCCGCAACGCAACCGGGAAGATCATCCAGGTAATGGAGATGATGACCAATATCACGCAGATCCGGCAGCTTCAGGACCACCTGACGTCGCTCGGATTTCTGATGAGCTCCATTTCCCACGGGATAAAGGGTCTGCTGACGGGTCTGGACGGGGGTATGTACCTGATCAACAAGGGCATCGAGCGAAACGACAATGACAAGTTAAAAGAGGGCTGGGATGTCGTCCAGCTGATGGTCGATCGCATCCGAAGGTTGGTCCACAATATTCTGTTTTATGCCAAAGAGCGCGAGCTTCATGTGGAGAAGGTCGATGTGCTGGGATTTGCAGAGGATCTGAGCCTTACCGTAGAGCACAAGACCGATGCCCAGGGAATCGGTTTTACCAAGCACTTTGAGCCGAATCTCGGCAGTTTTCAGATCGATGCCAACGTGGTGAGAACCGCTCTGATCAACATACTCGAAAACGCCGTGGAGGCTGTCGCAGCAGACACGCCAAAAGACCGGCATCGCATCGGCCTCGAGGTGAGCCGGGAAAAGAAAAGCGTTGTATTTACGATCAGCGACAACGGCATCGGCATGGATCAGGAAACCCAGGACAACCTGTTTACCCTGTTTTTTTCAACCAAAGGGCATGCAGGCACCGGCCTGGGTCTGTATGTGGCCGATAAAGTCATTCAGCAGCACGGCGGCAGGATCGAGGTCGAGTCCAGTGCCGGTGCCGGATCGCGTTTCAAAGTCTTCCTGCCGGTATCGCTGCCCCCATCCATTCGAAAAGCCCTGAAAAAAACCGACCCGAAAGCTGCAGCTCGCTGAACCGCCCGGTTGCCGGCTACGTTGCTCGAGATCCGTTTGTTCAGACGCCGGTCGGCCGCTTCCACTTGACGAGTACCGGCCGTCGGGGCTAGAATGACTCTATCCCGCATATTTCAAATTTGTTTGTCGCCCTGGCCACAGTAGAATGATGAAAAATGCGGGGCAGGAGGCACTGCAGCAACCACTATCAACGATATCCACGATGGGTGGATAGCGCTTTTTTCTGCGAGGATCTTCTGCCATGTTTGGCTTTATCAACAATTTCACACACAGCCTGTTTTCAAAATTCATGCTTTCCTTCGGCCTGATACTGATGTTCAGCATCTCCATCTGGGCCTATTTCAACATCACATACCAGCAGGAGCGATTGAAAAAGGAATTGTCCGCGGGGGCCGAACGCCTGACCGACACCATCAAGCTCGGCACACACTACGCCATGATGCACAACTCCCGAAACGACATCAACCAGATCATCATTAATATTGCCCGGCAGAAGGACATCGAGACCATCCGCATTTACAACAAAGAAGGGCAAATCAAGTATTCCAGCCTCTCTTCCGAAGTCGATGAAACCACCAACATCAAGGCCGAGGCCTGCGACATCTGCCATCGAACCGAACCTCCCCAAATCCAGTTGAGCCTGGGTAAAAGAACCCGCATATTCAAGGCTGAAAACGGCTACCGCCGGTTGGGAATCATCAGTGCCATTTACAATGAACCGGGCTGCTCCGCCAGCGAGTGCCATTTTCACCCGGAGGAGAAAAAAGTCCTCGGCGCTCTGGATGTGGTGGTCTCCCTTGCCCAAACCGACCGGCAGATAGCTGCATTTGAAAAAGGCGTGATCGGTCTGGCGGTGTTTGTCTTTTTCGCCACCGGTGCCGTGATTTTTTTACTGATGGTCCGGTTTTTGAAACGACCCATCGGCAGGCTCATCCAGGGGACCCGGTTGATATCCAAGGGCAATTACTCGGCTCCAATCGATATCGAGCAGAACAGTGAGGTCGGACAGCTGGCCCTGGCCATCAATCAAATGGGCAAGGAGATCGGCGAGAAACAAACGGAGCTGAACCGGCAGATGATGGAATATCAAAACCTTTTTGAGACCGTCCCCTGCTACATCACGGTCCAGAATCGTGACTACCGACTGGTTCAGTACAACAGAAAGTTTGCCGACCAATTCGACCCGCAGCCGGGTGATTTCTGTTATCGCGCCTACAAGGGAAGAGATGAGAAGTGCGTAATCTGCCCGGTGGAGAAAACCTTCGAAGACGGCCTTTCCCGCCAGAGCGAAGAGTCCGGTCTCAGCAGGGATGGAACCCTGCAGCACTGGCTGGTGAAGACTTCGCCGATTCGCAATTCCGACGGTGAAATCGTTGCCGTAATGGAAATGAATCTCGATATCACCGAAAGAAAGCAGCTGGTAAAAGAGCTGGAAGAATCGGAGAAACAGTACCA
>JAHEIV010000129.1 GCA_024639205.1 Deltaproteobacteria bacterium
CCAACGTATCCGGGGACACCGATCCGACCGAAACACTGATTGCCTCGGCACCCGCTTTTGAGGTGCAGAAAACCTCCACCGTCATGTCAGGGGACCCCAACGTCCTGATGGCTGGTGAAACTTTGCGTTACACCATTACCATCAAGAATATCGGTACCGAAGATGCCATAGATGTTCGTTTACGGGACAATACGCCGGCCAACACCACCTACGTGGCCAATAGTGCCACCCTCAACGGAAATCCGGTGTCTGATGCCGGCCCCGGGGTCAATCCACTACATACCGGTATTCTGGTCAATGCACCGGAAAATACCACTGCCGGATATCTTCGCGCTGATGCCACACCCGGGGCCACCAATGTGGCCACCGTCACCTTTGATGTCGTGGTCGATCCGAGCGCGATGGACGGACTGATCATCGAGAACCAGGGCTTCGTGAGCGGCTCCGGCGCAGGGAGCGGAATCCAACCTGAACAGCCGTCCGATGACCCGGCCACGCCCGTCCCTGACGATCCGACCCGCAATGTGGTTGGCAACCTGCCGCTGCTTTATGCCCATAAGACTGTACAGATTCTGCAAGATTTCGGTTCACCGGGAATCGTCGATCCGGGTGACGTGCTGCGTTACAGCATCCTTATCAGCAACTTTGGCGCTATTCCAGCCACTGACGTGACACTGACAGACAACGTGCCCGCCAACACGAGCTATGTCGCTGACTCCATGCGTCTGAACGGATCGTCATTGGGTCCAGACGGAGGGGTATCGCCACTGATTGCTGGTATGATGGTGCAATCCTCGGACAATCCCGGCAACGGTATCGTATCGGCCGGTAGCAGCGCTCTGGTCACCTTTGAGGCCCGAGTGAACGCCGGGGTACCGACGGGTACCCTCATCAGCAATCAGGGGAGCGTCACCTCCAACGAATTGCACCCGGACCCGACGGATGCCGACGGTCTGCCATCCAACGGCGATCAGCCCACCGTTGTTGTCGTGGGTGACGTCCAGTTACTCTCGGTGACCAAAGAAGTGGCCGTTGTGGGTGGTGGTGCAGCCGCTGCAGGCGGTCAATTAGAGTACACGATCCGGGCCACAAATATCGGTCGCCTGCCAGCCACTCAGGTCATCATTACCGACGACCTCGGCCCCCCTTTAGGTAATCAAGTGACCTATATGGCTGGTTCCGGCACGTTGAATGGCTCCACGGCCGGGGTGACTTACGCCGGATCCATGCTCACGGCGGACTATGCCGCACAATATGTCGATCTGCTGCCCGGCGCCAGCGCCATCTTGCGTTTCCGCGTACAAATCGATTCCTCACTTGGTATCGGGACCACCATCACCAACACCGGTGTCGTCCGATGGAACAATCCGGCCCAAACCGATTCAGCCAGCGTATCGTTAGACATCGGCGGAACGCCGGGCAGCGCCGTTCTCACTGGTAACGTCTGGCACGACGCCAACCTGGATAGAATTTGCGATACGACTGCTGAGTCATTGATGGAAGGCTGGTCGGTTGAACTTTATCGAGACGGACTTTTGGTGACCACGGTATTTACCGATGCCAGCGGGGTGTATCGGTTCAACAGTCTCGTTCCCAACGAAGGAACAGCTGAACTTTATGAATTACGCTTTCGAGCAGCGGGTGCCGGACCGAATACGGCTTCGCTCGGTTATGCAGATTCGCCGTTTACGAATGGCCCGCAACAGATCAGCGCGATTACCGTTTCCTCAGGTAGCATTCTGCAGAATCTGCATTTGCCGCTCTGGCCCAATGGGGCGGTATACAACTCGGTTGCCCGGGTACCGGTGGCCGGCACCAGATTGGCCCTGTTAAATGCAGCGACTGGCACACCGTTACCGATTCAATGCTTCGATGATCCGATACAACAAAACCAAGTGACCGCTCAGAACGGTTTCTACAAGTTCGATCTGAACTTCAGCAATGGGGCCTGCCCGGCCGGTGGTGCCTACCTCATCGAGGTGACCCCGGCAGCCAATGGGTACATGCCCATGCCGTCTCAGATTATCCCACCCAATAGTGATGCGACAACGGCGGCTTTTTCCATTCCGGCCTGTCCCGGCAGCGCCAGCGATGCGATCCCGAGTACCACCGATTACTGCGAGGTGACCACTTATTCCGCGATACCGCCATTGTCGGCCCGACCCGGCACGGACGGAACGACTTATCACCTCCATTTGGTGCTCAACAACGGAAACATACCGGGCCATAGCCAGGTATTCAACAACCCCATCCCCATCGATCCTGAACTCAACGGGGCCGTATCCATAACCAAGACCTCGTCTGCAGTCAACGTGGTTCGGGGGGAGTTGGTGCCCTACACGATTATCGTATCCAACATATTTGGTGCACCACTTGATGATATCAGCATCATCGATCGATTGCCGGCCGGCTTCAAATACGTGGCCAATTCGGCCCGCCTGGACGGTCAACCTGCCGAGCCGCTGAGCAATAACCGGGAACTGGTCTGGGGCGACCTTAACCTGCAGGTCAATGCGAAAAAAACCATCAAACTGTTGCTTGTGGTGAGTTCCGGCGTTTCCGAAGGCGAATACGTCAACCGGGCGCAAGTGGTCAACACCGTCATGGGCACCGCTGTTTCTGGGGAAGCCACAGCAACGGTGCGGGTCATACCAGATCCAGATTTTGATTGCACCGATGTGATCGGCAAGGTGTTCGACGATCGCAATCTGAACGGCCGACAGGAATCAGGCGAAGAAGGTCTGGCCGGCGTCCAAGTTGTGACGGTGCTTGGATTGATTGCCACGACAGACGAACACGGGCGTTTTCACATCACCTGTGTAGCCATACCCGATGAGAATCGCGGCAGCAATTTAATTCTAAAGGTGGACGAGCGTAGCCTGCCGACCGGCTATCGTATGACCACCGAAAATCCGCGGGTTCAGCGTGCCACTCGCGGAAAAATGCTCCGCTTTAATTTTGGCGCAACCATCCACCGCGTGGTGCGTATCGATCTTGCTGATGCGGTGTTCGAGCCGAAAACCAGTGAATTGCGGCTGCAGTGGCAGCCCAGGATTGCCCAGCTGCTGGACGAGCTGAAGAGGGCGCCTTCTGTGCTTCGCTTGGCATACCTCGCTGATGTCGAACCGGAAGGTATCGTTCGAAAGCGCCTGAAGGCCATGAAAAAGAAAATTTCCAGGCAGTGGAAACAATCAGAAGGCGGTTACCGACTGGATATTGAAACCGAAATTTTCTGGAGACGCGGTGCTCCGGTCTCAAGCTGGCGATAACGAATAATGGAAACCTTATCCCATACTCCTATAACGCTGATGCGATCCATAGTGAAACGCCGTATCGCTATTTGGTGTTTCTGCGTAGTCACCGCAATAAGCGTCGAAGTTGCTTCTTCCGTGGAAACCGGAGTGAGGGAAACCGCTTCACGCGGAAAGGCAACCGAGATGCATCTACCGGCTGACCTGCCATTCACCTCTTGGATCCATGATCCAGAGATATTCACCGAAGATGAGGGCGATCGAACGGAGATCCGCGAGGCCATCGAGCAAGATGTCAATACGATCAAGATGGATAACCTTGTTCCTCCGATCCATTTTGGCCTGGGAGAGGTGGAGATTCCTGAGGATACTCTTTTGCGTCTACGTGAGATCCTCGACAAGATGCGTGACCGCCGTAATGTTCGCCTGCACTTCATCGGCCATACGGACAATTTGCCCCTTCGCGAGGCGCTGCTCATCCGTTATGGCAATAATTTAGAATTGTCACGCGAACGAGCGGGGACAGCTGCAGAATATTGTCAGCAAGCCTTAGAACTTCCGCCCGAGGCCATTTCATATGAAGGGCTCGGGGACAGCCAGCCCATCGCTGACAACAACACCGAGGAAGGACGGCAGCTCAACCGGCGTGTGGAAGTTGAGGTTTGGTACGATGAGCTCATCGAAAAGCAGGTTGAGAAGGAAGTCATTGTCCCTCGTGAGGTCAATCGGATCAAAGTTTGTCGGACCGAAACCGTCTGTAAATTACGCTACAAAGAGGGCCATTCTCACAGGGCGCGTGTGAAGAATCTGATCGTCCCGCTTCACTACGACGAAGGAATGGCGGATGTGCCCGAATCCTTTTTACGGCAGGTCCGGCATGCATTGAGTAACCTAAGCAGCAAACAGAATCTTGTCATTAAATTTATTGCATATACAGACAATTTGCCATTGAAGAAACGGGACGAACGGATATACGGCGATCATATGGGTCTTTCCAAAGCGGTGGCTCGTCGAATTTCGTTGGCTGTTCAGGAAGATATGAATTTGCCCAATGACGCCGTTCAAAGCCAGGGCAGAGGGGCATCACATCCTATCGCTTCCAATGATACCCAACAGGGCCGGATGTTGAATCGCCGCGTGGAGGTGGAGTTCTGGCATGACGACCCCTTGCAGGATTTGCCCGATGACCCCCAAATTTGCCCTGACTCCGCTGGCGCCGAGACCGTTGTACGGGAATACCATTCATCCTCGGGCCCGATTGACCCGATTCTGTTCGAGAACGGTAACCCTGTCGTTCCTGTCGGTTACACCGAACATCTGGGTCGCGTCATGGATGAGATCAGCGATAAAACCCACGTTCGGCTGCGATTTGTCGGCTATACCCGCAACAAACGCCTGGAGCGGCGCACGGCTGCCGTTTATGGAGATGATATCGGCCTGTCCATGGCGCGCGCCCGGAGGGCCATGGAGGCTGTCAGTGAACCGATGGGGTTAACCGAGGCGCAGGCTGAATTCGACGGCCGCGGATACGTCCAGTCCGATGATGTTGTCAATGCCGGCTTTATTGAATCTGATATTTCGCGGGTGCGGGTGCAAGTGGTTTACGATGAACCGGTGCTTCTCGATGACTACGAGAGTGTTGAGATCACACCGATGACCCGAGAAGTGCAAACGGCGGATCCTTTTGCGCTCAATCTCATGCGCATCACCGTTGATGGTAAGCCCCTTGATGATCCGGGTAAATGCAGCGCGGATGTGCAGCGCTGTACGGATGTGGCGTTAGAAAACGCGGACATACAATTCAAATTCGATAGTTTGAAACTGAAACCGCGCCTGAACGTGACGGCTTGGCCCCGATCAGTCCAGTATGAGGACAATGAGGATACGGCTTTCGTAGAAAACCTGGTAAATTTCCGCATGTACACCAACTACCGCAGCTTTATTGAACGGGCTGAGATCCGCATTTTCGAAGAAGGCCAATCCGTTCGCAGTACGCCCATCGCTGTCATCGCAGTAGATGCTGCCGGGATGGCCCAATGGCAGCCTGATTTCGCATCCTTCTCTGCTCCAGTGCGCAAGTTGACATATCTGGTGCGGGTTTACGACGAAAAGGGATTTTTTGACGAGACGAAAACCCAGCCTATGTGGGTGGTCGACCATATCGACCCCTCGGTTGCCGAAGCGAATCCCAGCGAGGAACTGCTGGTCGGTTATGGCGAGAGCCGCATCGCGATGCAAAATATTCCGCTCAGAGGTGGAACAGTTGAAGCTTACGGCACCGCAATTCCTGAAGGACATCGGGTTTGGCTGGCTGGATATGCGGTCCCGGTGAACGAAACCGGTGAATTTGTGGCCGAAGAAATCCTTCCCGAAGGGATGCAAACCGTCGAAGTCGGTGTTTTGGATGACTATGGCAACGGTGAGTTGTTCCTGCGGGATTTGGAGCTGAAAAAGAGCGACTGGTTCACTGTGGGGATCGCCGATATGACCGTGTCAGGCAACAAAACCGACGGACCCGCCGAACTCCTCGCGCCCGAAAAACAAGAATACGGTGAAGACGTGAGTCTTCAGGGTCGCCTGGCCTTCTACTCTAAAGGCAAATTCGAAAATGGCTGGTCGCTGACGGCGAGCGCTGATACGCGCGAAGGACCTCTGGACGAAATTTTCACCAATTTCTTGGACAAGACCCCCGAAGCCCTGTTCAGACGATTGGATACGGATTTCTACCGCCCGACATTCGGCGATGACAGCAGAGTCGTTCAAGATGCGCCGACCAAGGGTAAATTTTACGTCAAAATGGAAAAAGATGACACATACGGACTCTGGGGCAATTTCATGATCCAATATATGGATAATGAATTGGCACGGGTGGACCGCGGGCTGTATGGCGCCAATCTTCATTACCAGCCCCTCGGCACCACCGGTTTCGGCGAACCGCGTCTCATGTTGGACGGGTTTGCTGCAGACCCTGGTACCGTGGCCGGGCGCGATGAGTTCCTCGGAACGGGTGGTTCTCTCTATTTCCTTCGCCGGCAGGACATTCTCATGGGGTCCGAGCGTGTTCGCATCGAAGTCCGCGACAAGGTTACCGGGATCGTCATGGAGGTCAAGAACCTGACGCCGATCCTCGATTACGATATCGACTACTTGCAAGGACGAATCCTGTTGGCACAACCCCTATCTATAAATGCGAACGACGGTCTGCTAGTGCGCAATGACTCCCTAAGTGGGAATCCGGTATTTCTGGTGGTTCGGTATGAATTCACACCCGGTTTCGAAGATCCGAATACGCTGGCGACCGGTGGCAGGTTACAATACTGGCTCAATGACCACATCAAGGTCGGCGTGACCGCCAACCGGGATGAAGAGGCGGACATCGAAAACAGCTTGGGTGGAGCGGATGTGACCCTGCGCATGTCCACAGAGTCGTGGCTCAAACTCCAAGCCGGACGCAGCAAAGGTCCGGGCGTGCCGGAAGCGACCTCTGTTGACGGCGGTTTCGATTTCCGCCCCGCAGATTCCCCAGGCGGTATTGACGCCGACGCCTCGGCTTATCGGGTCGATGCCAGTGTCGGCTTCAAGGATTTCTTCGACAACGGGCGTGGCCACGTCACCCTATACCTGCAGGATCTCGGCGCCGGCTATTCGGCACCGGGAAAGGTCACGGCCCGGGATCTGACCCAATACGGCGGGACGGCGGATTTTCCTTTCACCGAGCGTTTAGGCGCACGTATGAAAGTGGACAAGCAAGTTCAGCGAGAAGGGGTCGACACGGATGCCGCCGAACTGGATCTCGATTACCAGATTGGCGACCACTGGACCTTGAGTTCCGGCGTGCGTTATGACAGCCGCGAGGACAACTCGCCGATTGTACCCGAAACCCAGGAAGAGGGAGACCTGACCGATGCGGTGGCCCAGCTGCGCTACGACTCCCATGGAAGCTGGTCAACCTATGGCTTCGTTCAGGATACGATTCATAAAAGCGGCAATCGTGAGGATAACGGCCGCATCGGTGCCGGCGGCAGCTTGCGCTTGACTGACCGGTTCAATATGGACGGTGAGGTTTCCGGAGGAGATCTAGGCCCGGGTGCTCGGCTCGGGACCGAGTATCTGTATACCGACCGGACCACAATCTACAACAACTATACCCTCGAATCCGAGCGGTCGGATAATGGCTTACGAGCCAGGAAGGGTAACCTGGCTTCCGGTTTCCGTACGCGATATTCGGACAGCGCCAGTATATTTCTCGAAGAGCGATATGTCCATGGAGATGTGCCCACCGGGCTGACGCATGCCACCGGTATCGATCTCGCACCGACCGATCGCCTTAATTTAGGTGTGAATTTCGATTTTGGGACACTCCAGGATCCTCAGACCGCGGCCGAATTGGAGAGATTCGCATTGGGTGCGAATGCCGGCTATGGGTTTGACAAGCTGAAGCTTGCCAGTGCCCTGGAATATTT
>JAHEIV010000130.1 GCA_024639205.1 Deltaproteobacteria bacterium
ACGCCGGATGTTCCATGGGAGAATACTTTCGCGATAAAGGCCAGCACGCCCTGATCATTTACGACGATCTTTCCAAACAGGCGGCCTCGTACCGGCAGGTTTCCCTGCTGCTTCGCCGTCCACCCGGGCGCGAGGCCTATCCGGGCGATATTTTCTACAACCATTCTCGCCTGCTGGAGCGGGCCGCAAAGCTCAACGACGATCTCGGAGCCGGTTCACTGACCGCCCTGCCGGTGATCGAGACCCAGGCCGGTGACGTCTCGGCATACATCCCCACCAACGTGATTTCCATCACCGACGGGCAAATCTATCTCGAACCCGGCCTCTTTTTTGCCGGTGTTCGTCCGGCGATCAACGTCGGTCTTTCGGTTTCCCGGGTGGGTGGTGCCGCACAAGTCAAGGCCATGAAGCAAGTGGCCGGCACCCTTCGTCTGGACCTGGCCCAGTACCGCGAACTGGAGGCGTTTGCCGCTTTCGGCAGCGATCTGGACAAGTCCACCCAACAGCAGCTGACCCGCGGAGCCCGTCTGGTGGAAATCCTGAAACAGCCCCAGTATCAGCCGCTGCCGATGGAAAAGCAGGTCACGGTCTTGTTTGCCGGAACCAGGGGATTTTTGGACAACTATCCGATCGATGTTCTGGCCAAATACGAGGCCGGGCTCTATCCCTTCATCGAGGACCGTTACCCGCAAATCTTTTCCGAGCTGAAAGAAAAACAGGCCATCGGAGACGATCTGGAAAAGCTGATGTCCGAAGCTCTGACTGCCTATGGCGAGGAGTTCAAGGACACCATCAAATAAAGAATAGCTGCGAGACACGTGTGATGAAGCGCAACGAAGGCGACCTTCTCGCAGCCTGGCAGCATCTCAACCTGAATCTATAGGCGGGAGTCGTATGCCAACGCTAAAGGATATTGAAAACAAGATCAAAGCGGTCAAAAAAACCCAGCAGATTACCAAAGCGATGAACATGGTGGCGGCATCGCGTTTGCGCGGTTCCCAGACCACCATGGAAGCATTTCGCCCCTATGCCGGCAAGTTCGCCGAGGTGCTCGGCAGCCTGGCGGAACGCGCCGAAGAAGGTGCCAATCCCCTGCTGGTCCCGCGTGAAACGGTCAAGAGTATCCACATCGTGCTGTGCACCTCGGACCGGGGCCTTTGCGGCGGCTTCAACACCAATTTGATCCACCGGGCCGAAAAGTTAACGGCGGAGAAGCAGCAGGGGAACCCCACGGTTTCGTTTACCTGCTTCGGCAAAAAGGGTCGCGACTGGGCTCGCAAAGCCAGGCAGACGATCACCGAAGAACACGTGGGGATCGTCGGGACCCAGTTTGGTTTCAACGTTGCCGCCACCGCCGGACGGAAATTGGTGGAAGGTTTTCTGCAGGGCGAGTTCGACGAAGTTCACGTCGTTTATGCGGAGTTTCTCAGCATGGCCAGGCAGCTGCCGGTGGCCAAACAGCTCTTGCCGATTCCACCGATCGAAAAGGTGGAGGAGCAGGACAGAGAAAAAGCGGCGGCATACCTGCCCGAGCATATCTGTGAGCCCTCACCGGAACAACTGCTCGGCGAGATGCTGCCGCGAAATGTCTACGTGCAGCTTTACAGCGCACTGTTAGAGACATCCACCAGCGAGCATGCAGCCCGCATGATGGCCATGGACAACGCTACCAAGGCGTGCAAAGACATGCTGGAAAATTTAACGCTTATCTACAACAAGGCACGGCAGGCGGCCATCACCGCGGAGCTCATGGACATCGTCGGCGGTGCGGAAGCCCTCAGAGGATAAGACGACTAACAGATAGATATCGTGTAGAGCAGGAGGTTTTTCGATGGGAGAAAACATTGGCAAAGTACTGCAGGTCATGGGGCCTGTCGTTGACGTGGAGTTCGAGCAGGGCAAACTGCCGACCATTTACACGGCGTTGACGATTACCAACCCGGCTATCGATGACACGGAAGACAACCTTGTTATCGAGGTGTCGCAACATCTTGGCGACAATGTGGTTCGCACCATCGCCATGGACGTCACCGACGGACTGGTGCGCGGCACGCCGGTGAAAGACACCGGTAAGCCGATCATGATGCCGGTCGGCGAAGCCGGCCTCGGCCGTGTGCTGAACGTGGTGGGTCGGCCCGTGGATGGTCTCGGGCCGGTGAGTCAGGACAAAATGCTGCCGATTCACCGGGAAGCGCCCAAGTTCACCGAGCAGGACGTTACCGTGCGTGTGCTGGAAACCGGGGTGAAAGTCATCGACCTGCTGGTCCCTTTTCCCCGCGGGGGTAAGATGGGCATGTTCGGTGGAGCCGGTGTCGGTAAAACCGTCATCATGATGGAAATGGTGCACAATATCGCCATGCAGCACGGCGGTATTTCCGTGTTTGCCGGCGTGGGTGAACGAACCCGTGAAGGCAACGACCTGTACCACGAGATGAAGGACTCCGGCGTTCTTCCCAAAGCGGCGCTGATTTACGGCCAGATGACCGAACCGCCGGGAGCCCGGGCACGGGTGGCGCTGTCGGCTCTTACCGCTGCCGAATACTTCCGGGATGAAGAAGGGCAGGACGTGCTGATTTTCATCGACAACATCTTCCGCTTTACCCAGGCCGGTTCGGAAGTTTCGGCGCTTCTCGGCCGGATGCCATCGGCGGTGGGTTACCAACCGACCCTGGCAGTCGATCTCGGCGAGCTCCAGGAGCGAATCACCTCCACGGACAAGGGCTCTATTACGGCCGTACAGTGCGTGTACGTGCCGGCGGATGACTTGACCGACCCGGCTCCGGCAACGACATTTGCCCACCTGGATGGAACGGTGGTCTTGTCGCGCCAGATTGCTGAGCTTGGCATTTACCCGGCCGTCGACCCGCTGGATTCGACCTCTCGCATCCTGGACGCCAACTACATCGGCGACGAGCACTATCAGACCGCCCGCCAGGTGCAGCAGATCCTGCAGAAATACAAAGAGCTGCAGGACATCATCGCCATTCTCGGCATGGAAGAGCTGTCCGATGAAGACAAGGTGACGGTTTCCCGGGCCCGCAAGATCCAACGCTTCCTCTCACAACCGTTCCATGTTGCCGAGGCATTTACCGGCAAAAAGGGCGCCTATGTGAAGATCGAGGACACGGTTCGTGCGTTCAAAGAGATATGCGACGGCAAGCACGATGACATTCCGGAGCAGGCATTCTACATGAAGGGCGGAATCGAGGAAGTCCTGGAAGAAGCCAAGAAACTCCAGGAAGCTGCATAACGAAGGGGCTGATTTATGGCGGAACACATCACACTGGAAGTCGTAACTCCGGAGAAATACGTGGTCAGCGAAGAAGTACAGATTGTCGCTGCACCGGGCCTGTTTGGCGAGTTCGGGGTTCTGACCGGCCACACACCGTTTATGACTGCGCTGAAAACCGGCACCGTTCGTTACACCGATGCGAACGGATCCGAGCACCATGTATTCGTCAGCGGTGGATTTGCCGAAGCGCTTCCCGACAAGGTAACCGTCCTGGCCGAATCGGCGGAACGCCGCCGCGACATCGATCTCGAACGCGCCCTGGCAGCAAAAGAACGGGCGGAGAAACGGCTGGCGGAGGAGCGTACGCGCGATGAAATCGAATTCACCCGGGCCAGAATAGCTCTGGAACGGGCCATCAACCGAATTCGCCTCGCAAAGACGCGAAAACAGTAACAGCTGAAGCGGCGGTCCCCTCACCCTGCCATGCACACTTCAAAGGAGGACCGGACGGTACATTCAAAAAACGCAAAAGGGCAAACCATTGTGTGGTTTGCCCTTTTTTATACTTGGAAATGGATTATTGTAAGACAAACCCGTTAGACGAAACCGACAGGAAAACTGCGTCTGGGACCAATTGTTTTTCAGAACCCGCAGCCGTATCTGTCTGACAAACCGAAAGCGCAAGCGAAAGTGGGCACCGTATCCAAACATGATGATGTAACCGCGGTCATCCTGGCCGCCGGCCTGGGAAAAAGAATGAAGTCGACCCGGGCGAAGGTGCTCCACGAGGTATTGCAGCGACCGATGATCCTGTATGTCGTCGATACCGCCGCGGCAGTCGCCGGTGATCATGTCATCGTTGTTGTCGGGCACCAGGCGGATCGTGTCCGGAAAGTGGTCGGTGCCCATGGCGCTGCCCTGTTTGCCCACCAGGCCGAGCAGCTCGGTACCGGCCACGCGGTGCAGTGTGCGCTGCCGCTGATACCCGAAGGCTGTCGCCAGGTAGTCATCCTTTGCGGTGACGTGCCGTTGATCTCCGCAGAGACGATCGAAAAGCTCATCGCAGATCACCGCCGCCACCGGCGGCACGCCACGGTTCTGGCGGTTGAAGTCGATGATCCGAGCGGATACGGGCGGATTCTTCAGGATGCGGACAATCGGGTGATCGGCATCGTCGAGGAAGCCGACGCTTCGGCAGCCGAAAAAGCGCTGCGCATCATCAATACCGGCGTCTATTGCGTTGACAGAGACTACCTGTCAGCCGCCCTGCGGGAAATTGACAGCGACAATGCACAGGGTGAGCTCTATTTGACGGATATTGTCTCCGTCGGACACCGCGAAAATTGGAATGTCGGGGCCCTCATAGCAGCCGATCCGGCAGAGTTTTTCGGTATCAACAGCCGAAGGGATCTGCAGAAGGTGGAACGGATTCTGCTGAAGCGAAAGCTGTAAACATGAATCTTGCATGAAAATTGATGAGAAGACGGCATCTTTGTTCCGGCATCATTTCGAGCGAGCGATGGGGATAAGCCATCTTGCTCAATCGGCATGAGGATTAAATCGTTTTCATCTCATCAATTTTCACACCCACGGGGGCGAGCCGGAGGCACTTCTGAATTGTGATATCAAGGACATGCAATAAAAGAACCAGCGCACAATGGCTGCACGCTGTATTGTTCAACGCCTTGTTTATGAGCGCCTTCAACTCGTGCGGCATCCATGTTATACCTTGACTTTCCAAGGGTAGATGGTTTATACAAAAAGGGTAATAAGGGAGAAGGTTTGGACAGCAACCAGATTCTGCAGCGGTTCGAAGAGATCGAACGAAGCGTTGAACGTGTAATCGAGGTTTGCAAGTCCTACGAGGCGATCCATTTAGAACTGAAACATAAAATCGGGAAACTGGAGGAGGAGCTTCAGCAAAAGGTCGAGGCGGAAAGGCGCTACCAAGAGGAAAGGTCCTTGATCCGGTCAAAAATCGATAACCTGCTGGACAAACTCAGTGGTCAGCTCACAGACTGAGTTGCGGGCTTGAGCGTTACAATTGAGGAGAGGGAATCCCTACTTTCATTGGAACAACTTGTGACAATAGAGCTGTTCGGGCAGCCTTACACGTTTAAAACCCAGTCGGATATCCCCTGGGCCGAAGAGGTTGCGGACTATCTGGTTAAAGAAGTCAACCGGGTTGAAGGTGTTCAATCCGGCACCATGTCAAACGCGAACAAGATTACTGTGATGATTTCCGCTGCATTGAATATAGCCAAGGATTGCCTGGAAACAAGACGCGATCACCAGGCGTTGGTTGACAATCTGGCACAGCGCTCGGCACAATGGGTCAGCAGACTGGACCGCTGTGCTATGCAGGCGGAGAATCATCCCGATGACAAGTTGCCAACCGGTGGTTAGTCTGCAAATAAATGGCTCCTGATTTTTGCTCTTCCCAATTCCTCTTATTGTGATGCCTATCGGGTCAACCGGATAGCGACCCCTGCCGTGTTTGTGATTGGAAGATGTTCTTTGTCCCAACACACTTACTTCGGGAGCTGCTTGCGGCGTCGGTGTGCAGGTTCTGCTCTGACAGAAAAGCCTAAAGTCGCCTGGCGGCGCCCACTTTAATTCAATGGTTCAAAGACCTGCCAACACGGCACACTGGCAGGGGTCCCCATCCGGCCGCCGGGATCCTGCGATCCGGTGAGCGGAACCATCCGAATGCAGCACGACCGTCAAGCCTTCATGGCAGCAGTCGGAACCGTCCCCTGCTCGTGAAACAGCCTGCCTCACCCTCTCCTCTTCGTCGAATACACCCAAACAGTAGTGAGTACCTCACCAGATGAAACGGTTTGTGATCGTTCGGGCAGCCGGCGGTGTCGGAGGCCCAACGCTATCAACCATGTCCGAGGAGACGGAAAATGAATGATATCGTTATGATTATCGGCCTCCTCTGCTTCGGTGTCGGTTTCGGAATAGCGTTTTGGCTAAAAGGGCGAATGCTATCGGAGAAAACCAAAACCGCCGAAGAAGATGCCGCCAAAATATTGGAGGAGGCCGCAAGGCGCTCGGAAACACTGAAAAAAGAGGCCGATCTTGAAGTCAAGGACAAGGTTTTCAAGATGAAAACCGAATTTGATGCCGAGACGAAGGATACGAGAACCGAGCTCAAAAGCCGCGAGAAGTGGCTCATTCAGAAAGAGGAGAATATCGACCACAAGGCTGAGCTATGCGAGCGTCGCGATCGGGACATCAAGCGCCAGGAGAAGCACCTTGCCAAAAGGGAAGAACGCCTGGAAGGTCAGGAAAAAAAATATCAGCACCTTCTGGAGGAACAAAAAAGCCAGCTTGAGAAGATATCGGGATTGACCGCTGAGCAGGCAAAAGAGCTTCTCATCCGGGCGATGGAGAACGAGGCGCGATACGAGGGTGCCAAGCTGATCAAAAAAATCGAGAACGAGACAAAAGAAGAAGCCGACAAAAAAGCCAAGAAAATCGTGGCGACTGCCATTCAACGATACGCCGCCGACTTTGTCGCCGAAAGGACCGTGTCGGTGGTGCAGCTGCCGAGCGATGAAATGAAAGGCCGAATCATCGGCCGGGAGGGACGCAACATCCGGGCCCTTGAGGCGGCAACCGGGATTGATCTGATCATCGACGACACCCCGGAGGCCGTCATTTTGTCGGGCTTTAACCCCGTGAGACGAGAGGTTGCCCGCATCGCATTGACGCGCTTGATCTCCGACGGCAGAATCCATCCGGCCCGGATAGAGGATATCGTCAAGAAGGTCGGCCAGGAAGTCGACCAGACCATCAAAGAAGCCGGCGAGCAGGCCGCATTTGACCTGGGTGTCCACGGAATCAACAACGAACTGGTCAAGGTGATCGGTCGTTTGAAGTTTCGAACCAGTTACGCCCAGAATGTGCTGCAGCACTCCGTCGAGGTCGGGTTTCTGTGCGGTATCATGGCGGCTGAGCTGGGTTTGAATCAGAAGCTTGCCAGGCGCATGGGGTTGCTGCATGACGTCGGCAAGGCCATTGACCATGAGGTCGAGGGGCCGCACGCATTGATTGGCTCCAACCTGGCGAAAAAATACAATGAGTCGCCCAAAGTGGTTCACGCCATCGCCGCGCATCACGAGGACATATCCCCCAACTCCGTTTACGCCGTGCTGGTTCAGGCTGCCGACGGGCTGTCGGGCGCCCGGCCGGGAGCACGAAAGGAGTTGCTGGAAAACTACATCAAACGTCTGGAAGATCTTGAAAAAATCGCGAAGTCATTCAATGGCGTTTCCAACACATTCGCCATACAGGCGGGCAGAGAATTGCGGGTCATCGTAGAGAGTGAAAAGATAACCGATGAAGATGCGACCCTGCTTTGTCGCGATGTGGCCAAAAAAATTGAAGAATCCCTCACATTTCCGGGGCAGATCAAAGTGATGGTGATCCGGGAGACCCGGGCGGTGGAGTATGCCAACAAGTAG
>JAHEIV010000131.1 GCA_024639205.1 Deltaproteobacteria bacterium
CCACAAGTTTCACGGCCATGCGCTATCATTCGCTGGCCGTTGAAAAAGAAACGCTGCCCGACTGCCTGAAGGTCACTGCCGAATCGGAAGACGGCGAAATTATGGGAATCCGTCATAACAGACATCCGACAGAGGGGATTCAATTTCACCCGGAATCGATCATGACACCGGTGGGCAAGCGGTTGTTGCGGAATTTTATAAAAAGCACGCGTCAGCAACCAGTCGATAACAGAAGCTAGGGGGTGAAAAATCATGTTTCGGGAATACCTGAAGAAAATTGTCGACAGACAGGACCTGCAACAGTCGGAAATGTCGGAGGTGCTATCGGATATCTTCTCGGGAGACATTACCGATGCGCAAGTCGGCGCTTTCATGGCCGCACTGGCCACCAAGGGCGAAACGTTCGAAGAGCTTGCCGGAGCGGCCCAGGCCATGCGGCGCAGAGCCGTGCGGGTGGACGTTCCGGCGGCAGCCGTCGTTGATACTTGCGGCACCGGCGGTGACAACGCCAACACGTTCAATATCTCCACTACCACCGCCTTTGTTGTGGCCGGCTGTGGCGTGACGGTGGCCAAACACGGCAACCGGTCGGTATCGAGCAAATGCGGCAGTGCCGATCTGCTGGAAACCCTCGATATAAACCTGAACACCGACCCGGAAATCGTCGAAGAGGCCATTGGAGAAATCGGGATCGGTTTTCTCTTTGCGCCGCTGTACCATGGCGCAATGAAATACGCCATGAAAGCCCGCAAGGAGGTCGGGCTGCGAAGCATTTTCAATATGCTGGGGCCATTGACCAATCCGGCCGGAGCCAATTGCCAGCTGCTCGGTGTATATGCGCCGGAGCTCACCGAAATGTTTGCGCAGGCGCTGAAAATGTTGGGCAGCAAACGGGCTTTTGTGGTTCACGGCCATGAAGGCCTGGACGAAATCTCCGTTTGCGGGCCCACCCGGATTTCCGAGCTGAACGAAGGAGTCATTCGCACTTACGATATCAGCCCGGATCAGTTCTTCGGTGAAATAGCCGACCCGCAGGAGCTGATCGGCGGGCAGCCGGATCAAAATGCGGACATCAGCCGCAAGGTCCTTCAGGGCGAAAAAGGCTCCCGACGCAATGTCGTTGTGCTCAATTCGGCAGCGGCGCTGGTGGCCGCCGGTCATGCCGGGGATTTCGGCGAAGGTATTCAGCAGGCCGAGGCGGCGATCGATTCAGGGTCAGCCGAGGCAAAGCTGGAGGCCCTGGTTCAATACACCCGGGATAACGGCTGATGGGCACAGACTTACTTGCAGGTATTGTCCGGCACAAAAAGGAAGAAATTGCGGCCGCGAAAAACCGCGTGTCCGAAAGAGAAATCCGCGTTCAGGCGGATGCTTCTGAACCGTGTCGTCCCTTTTTCGGAAGACTGTCAAAACCCGGACCCCACGGGGTGAACGTGATTGCCGAAATCAAACGGGCCTCCCCTTCCAAAGGTGTCATTCGACAGAACCTGATTGCCGGGATACAGGCTCGTGTATACGAGACTGGAGGGGCCGCCGCGGTATCTGTGCTCACCGACACCCGATTTTTTCAGGGTGGACGGCGAGACCTGGTGGAAGCGAGACGGGCGATACAGCTACCGGTTCTTCGGAAAGACTTCGTGATTTCGGCGTATCAAATTTACGAATCGATTGCGATGGGAGCCGATGCGATCCTGTTGATCGTCCGGATTCTTTCTCCACAGCAGCTGAAAGATTACCTGGCATTGTGCGCCGAAAAAAGGATTGACGCGTTGGTGGAAGTTCACTCCGAGGCCGACTTCAAAATCGCCGCCAGTTCCGGTGCCCGTTTGATCGGGATCAACAATCGGGATTTGGATACCTTCACAACCGATATCGAAACCAGCATCCGGCTGGCGGCTCTTTTCGATAAGCATCATGTGGGTGTAGCCGAGAGCGGCATTAACGGGCGGAAAGATGTCGAACAAATCCTGGAAGCAGGCATCTATAACTTTTTGATCGGTGAAAGCCTGGTCCGGGCACCGGACGCACGAGAGTTGTTGAAATCGCTTATCGCCGAATGAACCGGAGAAACCCCTTGCCCGAGAAACATGTCAAGGCTGCCGTAAATGAAAAGCGCTTCCGTGTTCAGATAAAAATATGCGGGCTGACACAGGTCGAGCAGGCACTGCAGTGCGCCCATCTGGGGGCCGATCTGATCGGGCTGGTGTTTTATCCCGGCAGCCCGCGTTGCGTGGACCGGAAACGTGCACGCGAGATTTCGTCAGCCGTGCGGTCGGAGGCAGCAGTCACCGGCGTATTTGTAAATGAAACGTACCAAGCCGTAATGGAAATGGTGCAATTTTGCGGTTTGAGTGCGGTTCAACTGCATGGCCAAGAATCACCGCAGCTGGTTCGGCGCCTGCGAAATACCGGCCTGATGGTGTTGAAAGCACTGTTTCATGTTAAACGACCATTCTTGCATCAGGCGAGTGACTACGATGCATCCGCTATACTAATGGAGTGCGGCGCAGGCCGACTGCCGGGAGGCAACGCCCGGGCTTGGGATTGGGCGGCAGCGCTGAATGTGGATCGCAGCCGCCCCGTGGTTCTGGCCGGCGGACTCAACGCCAAAAATATATCACGAGCCATACGGCTCGGTAAGCCTGACGCCGTCGATGTCAGTTCGGGTGTCGAGCAGTCACCGGGAGTAAAGGACATGGATAAAGTAAAAGCGTTGATAACTGCCGTACATCAAATCGAGATCGACTATCACCCTCAAAAGATACGCTAAGGAGAACTACCATGCTGATTGTAATGGATCAAAAGGCGACTCAGGCTGAAATCGATTCCGTGGTTGCGGCCGTCGAATCGAAGGGTTTTGTTGCCAGACCGATACCCGGTGGAGACAGGGTCTCCATCGGTGTACTGCACAACAAAGGTGTTGTGGAGCCATCGCTGTTTTTGGGGTATCCGGGAGTAAAGGATGTGGTTCCGGTTACGCGGCCTTACAAACTGGTAAGCCGTGAGGTTCAGCCGGAAGATACCATTGTCCGGGTTGGCGATGTCGGTATCGGCAGCGGTCACTTTACCATTATTGCCGGCCCCTGCGCTATCGAGAGTGAGAAGCAAGCGTTGACGATTGCAGCGGCTGTAAAGCGCAGCGGCGCGCATCTCTTCAGGGGCGGTGCTTACAAACCAAGGACCTCACCATACTCTTTTCAGGGACTCGGTGAGGAAGGGCTGAAAATCCTGGCACGGGTTCGCGAGGAAACCGGTCTTCCCGTCGTAACGGAGGTCATGGACGAGACCACGTTCGACCTGGTGGTGGAATATGCCGATGTCATTCAGATCGGCACACGCAACATGCAGAACTTCTCACTGCTGCGCCGGGCCGGCCAGATCAACCGGCCGGTTTTTCTGAAGCGTGGGATGTCGGCGACGATCGATGAATGGTTGATGGCGGCCGAATACATTCTGGAGGGAGGTAACCGGCAGGTCATTTTGTGCGAGCGTGGCGTGCGCACCTTTGTTCACCACAGTCGCAACACGCTCGATCTCTCCGCTGTTCCCGTTGTGCGCAAAGAGAGTCACCTGCCCATCGTCATCGATCCCAGTCATGCTGCCGGACGCAGAGACCAGGTGATCCCTCTCAGCCGTGCAGCAGCAGCTGTCGGTGCGCAAGGTTTGATGGTGGAAGTCCACCACCAGCCGGAAGAATCTTTAAGCGATGGCGCCCAGTCATTGTACCCGCAGCAGTTTGAACAGCTGTGCCGTCAGGTGGAAGCGATATTCGGCGTTCACAGCGGAATCGACCCGAAACGTTGATGAGAAATCGAAACGTTCAACACGGCGGGCAGGTTAGGCGAACGCATGGCATAAACCCATTACAGCAGGAATACGATGATTACGCATCAGATTGAAGGACTGAGCGGTCAATCGCGCATATTGATCGGTGAGAGCCTGAACAATCTCAACCAGTATCTTCCCCGCACGAAAGTGGTTGTCATCACCGATTCGAACGTCGCACAATATCATCGGGCGCTGTTTCCATCGGCAGAATTGATTGAATTGGGCAGCGGTGAAGAGATGAAATCGCTTGGGGCGGTTCGGGGAATTTACTCGCGGCTGGTGGAACTGGAAACGGACCGCTCTTCTTTTATTGTCGGCATCGGCGGTGGGGTGGTTTGCGATGTTACCGGATTTATCGCTGCAACCTACATGCGGGGTCTGCGATTCGGTTTTGCAGCGACAACCCTGCTGGCCCAGGTGGATGCCAGTGTCGGCGGCAAGAACGGCATCAACTTCAGAAGATACAAGAATATCATCGGAACGTTCAAACAGCCGGAGTTCGTTATATGTGACGCCACATTGCTGACAACGCTGCCGGAGAGAGAAGTCCTGTGCGGTGCGGCCGAAATCGTCAAGCACGCACTTATCCGCGACCCGGAGCTGATGAGTTATCTGGAAACGAATTATGAAAAGCTGATGCAGATCGAGCCGGAGGTAATCAGTCACGTGGTGTCCGTATCGGTGGCCATCAAATCGGCGGTCGTCAACCAGGACGAGCACGAACACGGATTGCGCCGGATTCTCAACTTCGGTCACACTTTCGGCCACGGACTGGAGAAAATTCGGCGACTTTCGCATGGTGAGGCCGTCGCTGCCGGAATGATGATCGCAGCCCGCATATCGATGAAAAAAGGCATACTGGGTCAAGCAGCAGTACAAAGGATCGAGGGGCTGCTAAAAAAGCTGAAACTGCCCACGCAGGTGCCGGTGAACCGGTCAGAGCTGATGAATGCGTTGAAGAGAGACAAAAAGCGTCAGGAAGAAGGGGTACACTTTGTTTTGCTGTCTGGCATCGGCAAGACCGTTGTAGAAAAGATATCCTTTGACGATTTGGAAGCGCTTGCCGACGGCATCGTCTGAGAATAGGTATCCGGCGAAGCAATCAAAGAAGCTCTTATCTGCGAATTTCATGATTTCATAAAATATGCTAATTATTGGAACGTAATGCGGTACTTCTTCAGGAATTCTACCGGATTGTAGGAGAGCTTGGCTTTCCGCAGGCCTTCCTCACCAAGGTCCTGTTCGCGGTTGACCCACCGGAAATCTCCGTTCGAGTGAGCCAGGAACATCTGGTTGATAGCCTGATACACTCCTTTGTAATCCGGACATCCTTTTTCGTAGTGGATCACGATCGTGTCCGGGGACAGCTGCTCGGCGATTGTGTAGGCCACGATCAAATCTTCCACCTGAATCACGCCGCCGGTCAGACCCTGCAGATCGTCCCAATGGGTCAACACCCTATGCACCGACCGGTTTTCAGCCGATAGAATGGAAGACGATTCGCAGTCCCGCCAGCTGCACCAGTCGTCCTGCATGGCCATGGCCGCTTCGATTAAATCCGGTCCAAAAGGCAGGTAGCGGTAATCGTATTTATTGATGAACTGGCGAAGCAGGTTTTTCTTCTTGTGGAAACGGTTGCCCTTGAGATCGACCAGCTCGTTGCGATCGTAAATGTAATCCCAGTTTCTTCTCTCTCCTTTGACGACAAGCCGGTCGGCAGCCACGTCGCTCCAGAACTCAAGAAGCTTTTCGGGTACACGCGTAAATACGGTTCCCGCAGGAGTATACCGCAAGAAAAATTGTTGCCAATCCGTGCTTTCCCACTGACCCAGCGGCGCCCAGAAAAGTTCGTCCGGACGGGTTTGTTTTACCCACACCAGACCGTCTATCCACGTCCATTCCAGACCATACTCCTCCGCCCAGCTGAAAATGTTGGAAAAGCTGTAGTCCGACGATACCTGCATGCACGATTGCAGCAAGGTGATGTACTCTTGCTGTTTGTCTATTCGAATCGGTTCAAATTTCAGATCCATTTTACCTCTATTGTTGTCCGAGCTTTCCTTCGGGGTGATCATCGATAATTACATGCGTGTGAGCGCTGATCGGTTCGCCGGATTAGAATTCGACAATCAAACCGATCGGGCAGTGGTCTGAGCCGTAAATGTCGTTATCGATAAATGCTTCCTTGACACAGCCGCGATCGACGATGTCTTTCGTGACGAAGAAATAGTCTATCCGCCATCCGACGTTTCGTTCTCGAGCTTTAAACCGGTAGGTCCACCAAGAGTACTTTACGGTGTCGGGATACAGGTGGCGGAACGTGTCGATGTAGCCTGCCGTCTCGATTCGATCCAGCCAGTCCCGCTCGATCCTCATGAAGCCGGAAGTCTTTTCGTTGGCTTTCGGGTTTTTCAAATCGATTTCATTGTGGGCCGTATTGTAATCTCCGGTGATGATCAGGCTGCGGCCTTCGCTACGCAGCTGGTCGGCATGGGCGAAAAACGCTTTGTAGAAATCAAGCTTGTATTCAAGCCTCTCCTCTCCCATCTGCCCGTTGGGAAAATATACGTTAAAAAAAACAAAATCACCGAAATCGGTTTCCAATATGCGCCCCTCGTCGTCAAACTTTTTCACGCCGATACCAGCACGATTTCCAATCACCGGGATACGGGCGTAGGTGCCGACACCGCTGTACCCTTTTTTGGTCACCGCATGAGACCAGTAGGATTGATATCCATCGATGGTCTGCATCTGCTCCGTCAGCTGAAATTGCTGCAGCTTGGTCTCCTGGACAGAAAATACATCGGCATCGAGAGCTGCGAAGGAATGTAAAAAATCCTTCTTCAACGCAGCCCGCAGGCCGTTTACGTTCCACGAGATTAGCTTGAGCTGCTTTTTATTAGCCACTTTTATTCCTTTAGCAATCGGCCGATTCGGTCGCCGGTTTCATCCGTTTCGACCGATTCCAGCGTTGACTTGAGAGAACGAAAACATTCCCGTATGACAGCAGTTTTTGGTTGAGGAGAATCGAGCTGGGCATCGATGGTATTCAAATCGGCAAGCACTTCGGAGAGGCGGTCGAAATCCAACCCGAAAGAGTCGGCCCGGTTCTTTACATCAGCAGTGATCTGCTCGATCGCCTGTCGCGCATCCGCATCGATGACGGGCTTCTTCCCGAAAGCTGCCAGCGAATCAGGCGCTGCAGTTCTGGCCAGGCCGCTGTCTGCGATCTCTTTTATTGCCTTCTCGCTAATGCCGATCCCGCCCGAAAGGGTTCGAAGTTCCACCATCTGCGAGCCGATAAGATCTTCTGTCATACGCGACGCAGATTCGCGGTCAAACCCCAATGAAGCGCCCAGCTCATACATCGATACTTGAACGGATGGATTTCCCCCGGTTTCTCGGTAAAGGTGAAGCAACAAGTTCTTTGCGTCTTTGTCTAGTTCGCGCAGCGACATACCCTGACGGTTTTCCTCTACGATTGGCAGCGTTCGGCCTGTTGTTGGAGACGATGATCAAAACTGCTCGTCAGAATTTCATGCGAGAGGCGGTAACCAAAAATATCAGCCGGCACCTTGCGGTTGGCTGACGATATCCCGCAAGGCCGTTTCTATATCCGGAAATTGAAAACTGAATCCACTCTCAAGCAGATGTTGCGGCACAGCCCGTTGGCTTTCCACCAGGGCCGTTCCTACCTCTCCTAAAACCAACCGCAGCATTGCTCGCGGTGCTGGTAGAAAAGACGGGCGACCCAGCACCCGGCCTAACGTTGAAGCCAATTCCCGGTTTCGAACCGGATTGGGCGCGTTGAGGTTGAAAGCGCCACTCAAGGTAGGCGTTTCCAAAAGCAGCC
>JAHEIV010000132.1 GCA_024639205.1 Deltaproteobacteria bacterium
CGCCGGAGGCTGAAGCGCTGATGAAATCATGACTGTAGACAAACCGGCGGCAGCCTTGTATGAAGTCAAACAATCCGGATAACGATGTGACTGAATGGAACTTCTCGGGCAAATAACGTGGGGGGGAGGAACCGATGACAACAAATCTTGATGAACTGTGCGTAAACACAATCCGAATGCTGTCGGCCGACGGCGTAGAAGAAGCAAATTCCGGGCATCCCGGAATGCCAATGGGTGCGGCCGCGATGGCCTACGTGTTGTGGACACGTTTTCTGCGCCACAATCCCGCAAATCCCGAATGGCCCAATCGAGATCGATTCGTGCTGTCGGCCGGTCACGGTTCCATGCTGCTGTATAGCCTGCTGCACTTGACCGGTTATAATCTGCCGCTGAAAGAATTGCAGAACTTTCGCCAGTGGGAGAGTAAAACCCCGGGACATCCCGAACACGGAATCACGCCGGGGGTGGAAACCACTACCGGACCCCTTGGACAGGGCTTTGCCAACGGGGTGGGGATGGCCATTGCCGAGCGCTTTTTGGCGGCGACATTCAATCGGGACGGTTTCAATCCCATTGACCACTTCACCTACGGAATCGTCAGTGACGGAGACCTGATGGAAGGTCTCTCCCACGAAGCCGCATCGCTGGCAGGACACCTGGGTCTGGGCAAATTGATCTATCTGTATGACGACAATCAAATATCCATTGAAGGCAGCACCGAGATTTCCTTCACCGAAAATCGCCTGGCGCGCTTTGAAGCCTACCGCTGGCACGTTCAACGGGTGGAAGACGGCAACGACCTGCAAGCGATCGAAGCGGCCCTTGCCGCTGCAAAACAGGAAACCACACGGCCTTCGTTTATATCCGTTCGAACCCACATCGGTTATGGCAGCCCCAACAAGCAGGACACCGCCGGCGTTCACGGGGAACCGCTGGGCCCGGACGAAATCAAGCTGACCAAACAGAACCTCAATTGGCCCCTGCAGCCGCCCTTTCATCTGCCGGGTGAAGCGCTGGAGTGGTTTCGGAAAGCTCTGGAAACCGGCGCACAACAGGAGCAGGACTGGCAGAAAATTTTCAATGAATATCAACAGGCACACCCGGATCTGGCAGCTGCCTGGCAGGGCTGGATGTCCGGACAACTGCCGGATGGATGGAGCCGGGATATTCCGATCTTCGAAACCGATCCCAAGGGTATGGCTACGCGGGTGGCTTCGGGTACGGTCCTGAATTCCGTCGCGACGCGGATACCGAATCTGATCGGCGGCTCTGCCGATCTGGCTCCGTCCACCAAGACCATCATCAGCGGTGAAAAGGACCTGCAGTCCAACCAGTTCGGCGGGCGCAACATGCGATTCGGAGTCCGAGAGCACGCCATGGGATCGATCTTAAACGGCATGTCTTTGCACGGCGGACTGCGCCCCTACGGGGCGACATTTCTGATCTTCTCCGATTATATGCGCCCGGCGATCCGACTGGCCGCACTCATGAAGCTGCAGATCATCTATGTGTTCACCCACGACAGCATCGGCCTGGGAGAAGACGGTCCCACCCATCAGCCCATCGAGCATCTCGCGTCACTGCGGGCCATCCCCAACCTGACCGTCATTCGTCCGTGCGATGCCAATGAAACAGCGCAGGCCTGGAAGGCCGCCCTTACCAACCAAAACGGACCGACGGCCCTGGCGCTTACCCGGCAAGGTCTGCCCACTCTGGATCGCAACACGCTGGCGGCGGCGGACGGGTTGCAGCGCGGGGGATACATTTTGAGCGATCCCGATGCCGGGCCTGCCCAGGTCATTTTGATTGCCAGCGGCTCGGAAGTCTCCATCGCCTTAAAAGCGGCATCGCAACTGTCCACCCGCAATGTAGCCGCCAGAGTCGTCAGCATGCCTTCCTGGGAACTCTTCGACGACCAGCCGGAGGATTACCGGCGGAAAGTCCTGCCGCCCGAAACTTTGCTGCGGGTGGCAGTGGAAGCCGGCAGCCGGCAAGGCTGGTCTCGCTATGTCGGTCTGTCCGGCGCTGTAGTCGGGCTCGATCATTTCGGCGCGTCAGCCCCTTCCGGCGTGCTGTATGAAAAATTCGGCATCACGGTAGAAAACGTCGTGGAGAAAGCACTGGCGCTGCTGGCATAGGCGAACCGCCTTCTATTTGAATCTACCGATTCGCGGTCTCAAAATATACGGTTGCGATGGTTTGCCGTATTGATGTTTCGGGGTCGCGCAGAAGCTGCCTTTTGACTGTGCGTATTCGAAAGGATTCATGGTTCAACCGATGGAGATCATTATCCTTGATAGCGCCGCCAGGCTGGCGGAGAAAGGGGCTGAGGTGTTCAGTGATGCAGCCCGGCAGACGGTTGCCGACCGAGGGCGGTTCGCGGTAGCAATTTCCGGTGGTTCGACACCCCGGGCCATGCACCGGCTGCTCACCGAAGAGCCGTATCTATCCACCGTCCCCTGGTCGAAAGTCCATCTGTTCTGGGTGGACGAACGGCTGGTGCCCGAAAAAGATCCGGCCAGCAACTATGGTGCGGCAAGACAGGATTTTCTCGACCACTTGCCGATACCGCCCGAGCAAGTCCATCCGATGACATTGTCCGACAGTCCGCAGTCTGCAGCATCAGCCTACCACAAACAGCTCCACGGTTTTTTCAACCGGCCTGAAGACGGTTTTCCCGTTTTCGACCAGATTTTTCTGGGAATCGGTACCGACGGCCATACGGCCTCCATCTTCCCGAAAGACCGGGGAGCCGTCAATACCGACTACTGGGTGCAAGCCGTAAAAGGTGGCAAGCCGGACGTTCATCGACTGACGCTGACTGCGCCGGTTATAAACCGGGCCAGAAGCGTCGTCTTTCTGGTCGCCGGCAGCGGCAAAGCCGAAGTGGTGAAACAAGTGCTGGCAGATGCCACTCCCGTTTTGCCGGCCACCTGGATTCAACCGGTGGAAGGCCGGCTGCTCTGGCTTCTGGACCGGGCGGCAGCCGTCCTGCTTGCGAAAAACAGCCGGAAGTCCGAATCCCAATCCGATTGAACGTCGATCAGACCCGCACGCGACAGGTCCAGACAGGTTTACAATAGCGAAAGAAGTGTTTAGATTCCATCAACTTGCAATCTGCTTTCAGTCAATCCACCCGGCGGGCTGAAGCCCTGACCGGATGAGCAGGAGGAAACGATATGAATGAAGTGATGAACGGTTTCGCAACCAGGGCGATCCATGCCGGTCACACACCGGACCAGGAGACCAAAGCCCGCGCGGTACCGATTTACCAAACGACCTCATACACTTTCGATGATAGCCAACACGCGGCCGACCTGTTCGCCCTGCGCAAATTCGGCAATATTTACACCCGGATTATGAATCCAACCAACGGCGTTTTGGAAGAACGCATTGCGGCGCTGGAAGGCGGTGCAGCGGCCCTGGCAGTGTCTTCCGGACAGGCAGCCGAAACCCTTACGCTGCTTACTCTGGCCGAACACGGAGACGAAATCGTTTCCTCCACGGACCTCTACGGCGGTACGGTAAGTTTGTTTACGCACACCTTCAAACGCCTGGGAATCGATGTAAAGTACGTAACTCCCGCTGATCCGAAAGGTTGGGAAAAAGCGGTGACAGACAAGACCAAGGCTTTCTTCGTCGAAACCCTCGGCAATCCCAAACTCGACATCGTGGACCTGGAATCGATTGCCGAAATCGGCCGGCACCATGGCATCCCGCTGGTGGTAGACAACACCGTAACGACTCCCTACCTGCTGCGGCCTGTTGAATTCGGTGCTGCGGTGGTGGTTCACTCGGCCACCAAGTTTATCGGTGGGCATGGCACTTCCATCGGGGGCCTGATCGTCGATTCGGGCAACTTCGACTGGGCAGGATCCGGCCGATTTCCCCGCTTCGTGGAGCCGGAGCCGGCTTATCATGGACTGCGGTTTGTGGAAACATTCGGAAATCTGGCGTTTATTCTCCGGGCGCGTGTTTTGGGACTCCGGGACATGGGCGCTGCCTTGAGTCCGTTCAACGCCTGGTTGTTCCTGCAGGGCCTGGAGACACTTCAGCTGCGGATGGCGCGACATTCGGAAAACAGCCTGCAGGTGGCTCGATTTCTTCAGGAGCACAAATGCGTCAACTGGGTGCGACATCCCGGTTTGGAGTCCTCCCCGACGTTTCATCTCAGGGACAAATATCTGCCCGACGGACAGGGAGCACTCGTTGGATTCGGAATCAGCGGCGGCAAGGATTCAGCCGTGCGCTTCATTGAAAGCTTGCGTATATTCAGCCACCTGGCCAATATCGGCGACTCAAAAAGCCTGGTGATCCACCCGGCGACCACCACACATGAGCAGCTCACAGAGGACGAACAGCAAGCTGCCGGTGTTACTGCCGATTTCGTTCGGCTCAGTGTGGGAATTGAAGACATCGACGACATCATCTCCGACTTGGACCAGGCCCTCAACAATGCAGTGGCATGCTGATCCCGCAACTCGGGTCGGTTTGTCTCCAAGGTTGTCTGCGCACCGGTCCGAGATGGCAACCGCACCGGAGGCAAGGAAATGATTCAGGCGGTCATTTTTGATCTGGACGGCACGCTGGTCCGATCCCGACGCCTCAGGGCCCAATCCTACGCCTTGGCGGCAGCTGAGCTGGGACAGGGAACAATCAGCGAACCAGAAGTTGCCGAAGCCTACCGGGAGGTGGCGGGGTCTTCCCGCCAGCAGGTTGCTCAATTTTTGCTGGAGCGTTTCGGCCTGGAAAATGCCGCTCGTAACCGAATGGACGCTTACGGGGTGAACACCGCCTGGCAGGCTTTCGTGCAGATCCGAATGCGACTGTACGCAACCATGCTGGACGATCCCCTGCTTATCGTCAAGCACCGGTGCCCTTACGGCCTGGACCTGGTGATTTGGGCAAGGGAAGCGCATTACAAAACCGGCCTGACAACCTCAAATTACTGCCGCCAGGCCCATCGAGTTCTACAGGTTCTGGACATCACCGACGAATTCGACTTTATCGCCACCAGTGACGACGTTAACCACGGCAAACCCGATCCGGAAATCTACCGCTTGATGGCTCATGAGCTGGGCATCCTGCCCGAAGCCGGCCTTGTAATCGAAGATTCGGTAGCCGGTGTACAGGCGGCCCTTGCCGCCGGAATGGGCTGCGTGGCCGCGACGTCGGAGTTCACCGCAGCCGGCATGCACGCCAGCGGCCTGTTGCCCGCGCGTTGGATCGTCGAGGACCGGACCGCACTCAAATCCGTAGTCAAGCGCTATGTGAAAACAAAAAATCCGTAAATCATTGACCGATTCAAGGAGTTCCACATGAAACCAAACCGATCATGGATCATTCTGCCGGCCCTGTTGGCGCTGTTCATCAGCGGCTGCGCCACTCCCCGCATTACCCTGGTCAGCGGGGACTCGGTCCCTCTGCGGGAATATACACTGGAAGGAACCGAAAAGGGAAAAGTTCTGGTTATACCGGTCAGGGGTACAATCAGCGATAATCCGAAACAGGGACTTTTCCAGGAAAAACCGAGCATGCTCCAGGAGTTTGTCGCCCAGCTCCGCAAGGCTGAAAGCGATGATCAGGTAGGGGCGGTACTGCTGAAAATCGACTCACCGGGCGGATCGGTGACGGCCAGCGATCTGCTCTACCACGAAATTGTCGAGTTCAAGAAGCGAACCGATATAAAAGTCATTGCCGCGATGATGAACGTGGCTGCTTCCGGCGGTTATTACATGGCGCTGCCCGCCGACCACATCATTGCCCATCCGACAACACTTACCGGATCGGTGGGAGTGCTTTTCCTGCAACCGAAGGTCACCGGTCTGATGGAAAAGATCGGCGTCGGGGTAGATGTCAGCAAATCGGGGAAAAACAAGGACATGGGCTCCCCCTTTCGCAAGACAACCCCGGAAGAAAAAATCATGTTCCAGGAGTTGACCGACCGACTGGCAAAACGCTTTCTGGACCTGGTTCGGCAGCACCGGAAGCTGGACAAAAAGGCCCTGGCGGAAGTAGCGACCGCCAGGGTTTACCTGGCCGACGAGGCATTGGAGCGCAGACTTGTTGACCAGGTCGGTTACCTGAATGATGCCGTTCGCAAGGCAAAGGATCTCGCCGGGCTGCCGCGGGAAGCAAAGGTTGTCGTATACCGGCGATCGGAATACCCCAACGATACCGTCTACAACACCCGAACCAGCTGGGAAGGCGGCCGGGGACTGTCGCTGGTAGACCTGGATCTGCCGGCGTCGATAAGCGACCTGCAGGCCGGTTTCTACTACTTGTGGCCTGTAGCCGCCGGCCAGTGACGATGCGCATATCTCATGTTACGTTTTTGAGCCACGCTGAAAATACTGAAGGTGTCAGGGTATGGATAACTATTTTGGCAAAGCTTTGTCGGTCACCCTTTGACTTTAGACCGGTGAAAAAACAGCTGAAAAATTGCAAGCGTGCCCGCCCTTTAGGCAACCAGCTATCACTGCAGGCCATATGGCAGTATCATGTGTCACGCGCTCCCTTCGAGCGAGCCGTATTCTTTCATTTACTTCGTTATCACGGGTCTGCGGATAAACGAATGCAACTCGTGAAATAACTGTCAATCGAACAACAATAGAGAGAGGAATTACAATGGCCAAAAAGGACAAGTCGGAACGAAGAAAAAAAGTCATCGATGTGCTCAACAAGGCAAGGGCAATGGAGATGCTGGCCATCACCCAGTACATGAACCAGCACTACAACCTGGATGACATGGACTACGGAGAGCTGGCCGGAAAAGTCAAACTGATCGCCATCGATGAGATGCGCCATGCCGAAATGTTCGCAGAGAGAATCAAGGAGCTGGGGGGCGAGCCCGTGTCCGAACCGGACGGGCGTGTCACCAAAGGGCAAAAAGTCGATGTGGTATTTCCCTTCGATGCGAATCTGGAAGACCACACCATCGACACCTACAACCAGTTTCTGCTGGTCTGCCGGGAAAACGGCGACAGTGTCAGTATGAAGCTGTTCGAGGCGATCATCGATGAAGAGCAGATCCACTACAACTACTTTGACAACGTCAGTGATCACATCAAAGACCTCGGTGCAACCTATCTGGCAAAAATTGCGGGAACCCCTTCTTCGACAGGTCTGGCGCCGAAAGGATTCGCGGTGAGCCCGGAAGCCGAATAAAAACCATCACAGCGAAGTATTCTGCGGGAGACTAAAATGAGCACCATCCAGGCAGCCGTTATGGACAAAGTCGGCGGAAAGATTCGAGTGAGAGTCGATGCTTTTGCTCAACCCGAACTGGAACCCGGGGCTGCTTTGTTAAAAACGCGATTCAGCGAAGTGTGCGGAACCGACGTCCATCTCATGCATGACCGCCTGGATGGTGTGCCCTACCCGGTCATCCCCGGCCACGTCAGCGTGGGAGAAATCGAGGCCATCAACGGAACGGTTACAGACATCGACGGCCGCCCGTTTCAAAGCGGCGACACGGTTACCTTTCTGGATGTGCACGAAACCTGCAACGCCTGCTGGTACTGCCTGGTGGCGAAAGCCTCGACCCGCTGTCCCCAGCGGAAGGTCTACGGCATCACCTATTCCGCCCGTGA
>JAHEIV010000133.1 GCA_024639205.1 Deltaproteobacteria bacterium
ACAGGCTTGCATTTTACCTCCAGGAGTTGTACCCACAAATAATGCAATACCGCCGGCTGTCCGCCAAAACCATTGCCAAGTGGCTTACCATCGGAGTGCTTGTCTGCCTGCCGCTGCCGTCTGCTGCCGCATCGGTGGGCAAGGGTCCACCCGCCGACACCGCATCGGCTGTCCAGTCACAGTTGAAAGTTCGTTTGACAACCGGCAAACCAGACACCGCCGCAGCCGCGCACGGCAGATCCCTTGCCAGCCCGGCGATGAATCGGTTGTTTTACCGCCAACGAAACTACCGCCCGGCCTGGGTGGTTGCCGATGGTTCCGTCCGGCGGGTGGCCGGTTTGCTTACGGCGCTGGAACATCTCCGGCAGGAAGCCCTGGTCCCGGAGGACTATCACCTCGAAGCGCTCAAAAGGCTGTATGGCGACTTACAAGGCAGCGGACTGCTGCGGCAAGAATATCGGCTGGAGTTGCTGGTCGATCTGGAGCTGCTCGCCACGGATGCCTTTTTTACCAGCTCCGGCCATCTGTTGAGCGGCAGGGTGGCCCCTGAAACGCTGGGGTCGGAGCAGCAAGGCGTTCGTAAAGACGCCGATAGAATCGGTGCGCTGGAAACCATCGTCGAGTACGGTCGCGTGCAGCCGGTGTTGGGAAGCTTCCTGCCGGACCACGACGGATACAGGCGACTGCGTCGGGCACTGCAGCGCTATCGCCGGATAGCGCAGGAAGGTGGTTGGGCGGTGGTGGCGGATGGAGCCGTCTTGCAGCCCGGCCGCAAAGACGCGCGGGTTGCGGAGTTGCGGTCCCGGTTGACCGCTGAAGGCTACCTGGATCGCAAGCATTCTCGTGGCGGCACGCGCTTCGATTCGACGCTGAAACAGGCTGTCGCAGCATTCCAGAGAGAGCACGGCCTGGGGGTGGACAGCCAGGTCGGTCCGCTCACGATGGAAGCGCTCAATGTCTCGGCTCTGCGCCGAGTACGGCAGATCGAGATGAATATGGAGCGCTGGCGCTGGCTGCCCCGGTATCTCGGGAAACGATACCTGCTGGTGAACATCGCCGATTTTCAGGTGGAAATCATAGACGGCGGCCGGCGCGTGATGGCCATGCGTGCAGCGGTGGGCAAGGACTACCGGCGCACCCCGGTTTTCAGCGCGGAGCTGACCAAAATGGTATTAAATCCTCACTGGTACGTTCCCCCCACGATTTTCGCCGAAGATCTGCTGCCGGCCATTCAAGGAAATCCGGATTATCTGCGGGAGCGCGGTTACAAAATTTACAGCAGCCTGGGACCGGAAGGAGAAGAGGTGGATCCGGCTCGCATCGACTGGCAGGCGGTCGATCCGGGAAATTTCCCCTATATACTGCGCAAAGACCCGGGGCCGTTCAATCCGATGGGTCGGGTAAAGTTTCTGTTCCCTAACAAATATGACGTATATATTCACGATTCTCCCGACCAGTCGATCTTCACCCGGCCCAAACGAACCTTCAGCTCCGGGTGTATCCGGATCGAAAAGCCGATCGAGTTGGCCGAATATCTATTGAGGGATCGCTTGCGGTGGCCTAGACGGCGGATCCTCGCGGAAATCGAAAGCGGGCGATCGCAAATCATCGAAGAGTTCGATTCCCTGCCGATTCATATCCAGTATTGGACTGCGTGGGTCGACGAAAACGGGAAAGTCCAATTTCGCGAAGATATTTACGGCCGGGATGCCGTGCTGGAAGAAGCCCTTTTCAAGAAGCAAGATATTTGATAACAACTGGTAGCATTCACTGGAATCTCGGGCAGAAAGGAAGCGGAAGCAAACCACCCCATGGGTAAAAATATCGGCTTCGTATCCACCCGCTTTGCAGGCACCGACGGCGTGACCCTGGAAGCCAGTAAGTGGGCGGAAGTGCTTGAAGACAGGGGACACAGCTGCTATTGGTTTGCCGGTGAGCTCGACCGGCAAAGTGAGATGTGTTTCACGGTTCCGGAAGCACATTTCAAGTATGAGCAAAACCAGCGGATCAATGCACAGATTTTTGGAAAAACGGCTCGAAAAGCTTCGGTCACCGAAACAATTCACTCCCTGACATCGATCCTGAAGGCGCAGCTGCGGGAATTTATCGATCAGTTTTCCATCGACATCCTGATTATCGAGAATGCCCTGACCATTCCCATGCATGTGCCGCTGGGAATAGCGCTTACCGAACTGATCGCCGAATCGCAAATCCCCTCAATCGCTCATCACCACGATTTCTATTGGGAAAGAACCCGGTATGCGGTCAACGCCGTAGGGGATTACCTGCGGATGGCCTTTCCGCCGAGACTGCCGAGCATCGAACACGTGGTAATCAACTCGGCCGCCCAGGAGGAGCTGGCCCTGCGCTGCGGCATTGCCTCCATCATCATCCCGAACGTGCTCGATTTCGAAAACCCACCCGAGATTGATGAACTGGCGACACGGGAATTTCGCGAATCGATCGGGCTGCTGCCCGATGATGTCATGTTTTTGCAGCCGACCCGAATCGTGCAGCGCAAGGGCATCGAACACGCCGTGGCTCTGTTGGAGGATTTAAATGATCCCTGCTGCAAACTGGTTATCTCCCACGAAGCCGGCGATGAGGGCTACGACTACGTTGAATGGCTCAAAGAGGACGCCGGGGAGCGGGGAGTCGATTTGCGACTGGTCAACACCCGTATCTCCGATCCGATCTACAACCACACCAACCACAAGGATCGCTACTCCCTGTGGGATGTCTATCCGCATGCCGATTTCATTACCTACCCAAGCCTTTACGAAGGCTTCGGCAATGCATTTCTGGAGGCGGTTTATTTTAAAAAACCGCTGTTGATCAACCGCTACGCGATATTTGTCCGGGATATCGAACCGAAGGGATTCGACCTGGTGGTGATGGATGGGTACCTCACCAAAAAGAACGTGCAGGCAGTCAGGGATATTCTCCAGTCTCCCCAGCGCAGGGAGGAGATGGTCGAATTCAACTATGCCATCGCAGCCCGCCATTACTCTTATGCCATGCTGCGCCGCTGGTTGGGAACCCTGATGGTAAATTTCTTCGGCATGGAATAGAAAACAGAACCTGGGAGGGATCATGGACGGGAACGCATTGGACCGACTGCCGGATTTTCTTAAGACCCTGGGACTGCCCGAAGAGCCGATGGGCAATTATTTTGCCGATGATTCGCCGTCCGCTGGCTTTACCCCCGCCCCCGGGGAGCTGCCCACGCACGAGAGAGAGATGAAAAACGAGATCGATTGGCAGCAAGTGTTCGGCAGCTTTTCGTGCGTCATGGGCAATATCTGGCGTGCCCGCCGAAAAAAAACCGCCGCCTATTTTTCCGCCGAACAATTCGGGTGCCCCGGCGGTGCTTTCTGGCTGGGCTTCATGAAGCCGCAAACCGAAACCATCATCCACTACGTGTCCTCGGGCATCCCCGATCGAATGAAGGGCGAGTTTTACTGTGAATCACCGGATGAACTGCGCAAGATATTCGACTCGGTCGATCCACCACCGGCAACCGGTAAGTATTGCATCTTCAAACCGCTCAGCCTTTTCGAACCGGGGGAACAGCCGGAAATTGTCTCCTTTTTCCTGCGGCCCGAGTCGCTTTGTGGTCTGCATCAACTGGCGGCATTCGTCACAAATGACCCGGAAGTGGTAATATCTCCCTGGAGTGCCGCCTGCGGCAGCCTGGTGATTTGGCCGCGAAAGTACATGGCCCGGGGTCAAATGAAAGCGGTGATCGGTGGATGGGATCCCTCGGCACGCAAATTTTTCAAAACCGATGAGCTCTCTTTCAGTGTTCCTTTTGAAATGTTTCGCCGCATGCTGCAGCGCTTTGAAGGATCTTTTCTTACAACCGAGACCTGGCAAACGGTTCTGAAGAAAATCGAGCGCAGTAAAAGAACATGGGGCGAAGCCCCGTGATGGCTCTATCTGGGCGATATGAGCTATGAGTGAACGCAGCGAGAAATTGTTGCCGGCCACCCTCAGCGGTGTCCGCCCAGGAGAAGGACCGGCCGTAACAGAAGTGATTGCGCAATGCGGGCTGCACACCGAAGATATCACTGCAGAGCTATTGCGCAATACCATCTTGGCTCGGAAAGGGCCCCGGATCATCGGGACGGTCGCGCTGGAAGTGTCCGGCAGCTTCGGGTTACTGCGATCGCTGGCAGTGCTGGAGAAATTTCGCGGTCAAGGGGTGGCGCGCCAGCTGATACTGGCCGCTGAAAAATCAGCACGGCAGATGGGGATCCACACCTTGTATCTGCTCACCCTTACTGCCGAGAAATATCTCTCGCGCAGAGGATTTGAAAGCATCGAGAGGTCGGCCGCCCCCGACGGCATCCAGGACACAGCGGAATTCAAAAGTTTGTGCCCGGACAGCGCCGTGTGCATGAAGAAATCCATCGCCTGATTCAGATCGCCGGCTTTGACAGTACCCTTCCGGCCCTCGCCCGGCCTACATGATCAGTGATTCAGACACCAGCTCTACAACACTCTTCACCTCGATACCCAATTCATAGGCTTTACTCAGATCGCGAATCTGGGTCATGCAGTTAAAGCAGTTGGTGGCCACGATTTTTGCACCGGTTTGACGAATCTGCTCGGCTTTTTTCTTGCCCGCGGTAACGCGCAGTTTACCGAAATCACCTGTGGATGCCAGACCGCCACCGCCGCCGCAGCAGAAGTTGCGGGCGCGGTTGGGCTGCATCTCCACAAAATCCGACGTCAACGCGTGTAAAACGTTCCGGGGGGGCTCGATGACCCCGCCGCGCCGGGCAATGTTACACGGATCATGATAGGTGATCGGCCCCTCGTATTTGTTTTTTTCCAGGCGGATGCGACCCTGGTGGATGTAGCGGTCGATGAGCTCGACGATGGACTGGACCGGCGGGAAGTCAAACCGTTTTCCCAGGTATTTTTCAGCTTCCCAGCGCATCACGCGATATCCATGACCGCAGGGAGCCAGGGCAATGCTTCTGGCCTGCAGCTTTTCCCTGGCGTCCAGCATTCGCCGGGCGATACGCATCATATTATCCTTGCTGCCCTGATAATAGGCATAATTGACGGTGTCGAAATCATAGGATGAGACCGTATAGTCCTCCCCGGCGGCATACAGGATCTTGAGGGCATACATCAATAAAAACGGCAGGTCTCTGGCCTCCAGGGGATGGGGGATATAAAGGACCTCCGCATTTTGCTTATCGATGGGAATGGTAAAGCCTTCTACTCCGATCTCGTCGCCCAACTCTTCGGCGATCCATTCGATGTTTTCGACAAAGTCTTGCGTGGTCAGACCCAGATAATTGCCCACCTCGAAGGCGGTTTCAACCGGGTGCACCAACCCGGACGGAAGGCGCCCGATGCTGCACAGCATGGCCCGCGCCAGCGAGAGGATTTCTCCGGTGTTTATACCCATGGGACAGGTTAGGGCGCATTTGCCGCACAGGGTGCAATCTTCATAGGCGGCCTTATAAAGCGCTGCCATCATTTGCTCATCGGGCTGATCCTTGCTCCCGTAAAAGGGCAGGCGGGACTTTAAGGGATGAAAATGGGTTCGCAGCAACCGGGTTAATTTTTCGAATTTTTTTACCGGGATTACGTCACTGTCACCGGTAGAGCAATAGTAATGGCAGGATTGCGCGCACATACCGCAGTTCACGCAACTGTTGAGCATGGCCTGGATCTTGCGGCTCAGATTGTCTTTTACCGCCCGTCGCATGTACGCCATCTGTCGGGCAGGCTCGAAACCCGGACTTCCCGGGGTTTTAGGTGTCTGATGACTATCGTCGACTGGTTTACTGTTTTGTTGCATATCTTCCTTGCACCCAATTACTGATAACAAAGTTGTTCTAATCAGGTCTTCCGGTGGCAGCCGCCGCAGGTGGTCGGACCGCTGTTAAGATTGCCGGATCGTTTTTGACTGCGATGACAACCGGTGCAGTTTCCGTGATAGGCCTCTCGTAAAGCAGGCGTGCTGCGCTCTTTTTGAAAACCGTGACATTGCTTGCAGCTGCGCTCGTCTCCTTCAATGGAAATGAGCTGACCGGTTTTATCGTCCGGTGTGTGATGGCACACCCCGCAGCCGGCATCTTCCAGGGTTTCGGCGTGGTTCTCATGGGAAAAAGCGACTTGCGGTCGCCTCAGGTTGCCGAAGACATCTTCATGAGCCAGGATGTATTGCTCTTCCTGGGCCATCGACACCTGCCACCCGATGGCGACAACCAGCACCGGGCCGATGATAAAGGCCAAAATCGAAAGCTTAATTCGCATAATCTCCTCTTGCGAAAGATTTCATTTGTTACCACTCCCGGGCCTTGAGAACTTTACCGAACTCAGCCCCCATGTAAGCCCGGGAAAAAATGACAAACAGCATATGTCCCAATTTCGAAAACGGTATGGCTATCAGCAGCACCTCACCGGCAAGCACGTGCGTGATCAAAATGGGCCGGTAGGGACCCCATTGGTGATAGGATAGAAATCCGGTCAAAAACGTCAGCAAAATGATAACCGGCAGCAGGACATCCGCCGGGCGAGTGACCATTTTGACCTCCGGCACCACCCATCGGCGGACCATGAAAAAAATACAGGCCAGGATGACCCAGATCGACATGATATCCGCCAGTAAATCCGGAAGACTCCACCACAGGATTTGCCAGGACTCGTACCACAACACAATGTGGGCCAGAAGAAAAAGCGGTAAAATGATGACACCCAGATGAAAACCAATGGTCAGGAAGGTAAATAACGGCTGCCGGCGCATGCTCGTGGATCCGAAAGGAATCAGGCCGTGCAGGATGGAACGTACGGCGCCCCTAAAACTTGTCGAAGGGTAGAGGGAAGGCTCTTTTTTGCCCGTGGCCAGCGCTGAGATCAGCCGAAAAAGACAGCCCGCAACGAAAATAATCAATGCCACCCAGGCAAACGGACCGCGCACCAGTTCGTAAACATCCATTGTAGACCTCTTCGTAAAATATTACGCACCCTGCATATCACCGGGGTAGGTACGAAACAACTGGCAACCGGATATAGTTCAGGTCGAAGAGATGGTCTGTGGCAGACTTTTGGTCAAATGTCAATGGCGTGCAACCACAGACTGTTATTGCGGGAAAAAAGATGACCGGGGGTGTCTTTGCGTGCCGGATGAAGGTCTCCGGTGGCCGAAACGTTCAGATCCAACCATAGCCCCTGCGAGTCATGGTTTCAAGCGATCGCGTCTTTTCTTGACATCCTATCCGTACCTTTTTACAGTACGGGTCCTACCGTCGAGGTTTCTTGGAGACGGTTTTTGCGGATCGAATGTGACACCAGCCGGCTCGCAGCACTGCGGTGAAACCGGCTGCGACAGCCGACTGCGTCGGCTGTCTCTTTTGATGACTGTCCCGATTTCTAAATTTTTGTCAGAGTAAACCCGTCTCACAGGAGTCTGCTTATGGTCGAGTTCGCCTATCAGGAAATGTTCCCGCAGGGAGAGGATCACACGGTCTACCGGCATCTGACAGCCGATCATGTTTCCCCCGCGCCCTTCGATGGTGTCGAAATGCTGCGGGTGGCCCCGGAGGGTCTCACGCTGCTGGCCGAGC
>JAHEIV010000134.1 GCA_024639205.1 Deltaproteobacteria bacterium
TCGGCCGGTTTTCAAGGGCTGAGGTTTTTGACCTGATGCTGAATCCCTGTTTCATGAGCCGCTGGAAAATCGAATCTGACGACATTCAGGTCTGGGTGAACTGGACTGAAGCCTTGAATATTTTTCATGCATTCGACAGTGAATCGAGGCTGGCCAGCGGTTACGCGCCGGTCGACAGCTACACCTGGAAGCAGGGGCTCGAACGGCTTCGACTGTCAAGAATTATGGCGGCACCGACTGCTGTCGATCCGGCGGGTTTTGCCCATTACCGGCAGCGGGTCCCTTACAGCGATGTCAATTCCGGCGACGCCGGCCTGGTGGAAAAGTATTGTACTGTTATCGAGGCGCTTCACCATCAGGTCAAGCGCCTGAAGCAAACCGGACTCAGCGGCCGCCAGTGGAGACAGGTGTTAGTGGAGGTTTGCGATCAGCTGTTGGACATTCCGCCGGATTATGGGGGGGAAGGCGCTGTTCGGCAGGCAATGATCACGGCCCTGGATCGCCTCGAGCTCTATGAGTGCCTGCTGGAGAAAGGCGCCCGGCCAGCTCTACCGGTTGAATTGATCCGGGAGTTTGTTCGCTCCAATCTCGGGGCCCTGTCCGGCGGGCATGGAAATTACCTGACCGGCGGTGTCACCGTTTCGGCGCTGCAGCCCATGCGGCCGATCCCGTTTCGAATTGTGTATGTTCTGGGAATGGAGGAGGGGCATTTCCCGGGCACGGCTGACCAGTCCTCTCTGGATTTGCGACTGTCAGGGCGGCGGATCGGGGATATCAGCCTGCCCGAACGCAATTGCTACCTGTTTCTCGAAATGCTGCTTTCCGTGCAGGAGAAGCTTTACATCAGCTATGTTGCCAGAGACCTGCAGAAAGATCGGGTGCGGCAGCCCTGCAGTGTGGTCAACCAGCTGAAAAGATACATCGAACAGGAGATCCTGGCCGACGGGCAGTCATTTCAGGTTCTGGAGGTTCCGCTGGCCGGCAGCAGCGATCGCTACCTGGATCCGACAGCCCTCAATGAATGGAGTGATGCACTGGTCAATTACGCATTGACAGACCGTGTGGCATTTTATCGGATCCGACGCCTGTGGGAAGCGTTTAAACAACAGGCCTCAGGGGAGGATCTGGAACGGATTGCACGGTTTGAGCCGAACCTGTCGTTTGAATCCGCTCCGCCTGAATTCGAGCATCACAAGCCGGCAACGATAACCCTGAGGCAGCTGCAGAAGTATCTCGAACATCCGGTCCGCCAAAAGTTGCAGCGGCACCTCGGCCTGTATGACGAGGACGAAACCTTAGAAGATCTCGTTTTGCGTGAAGACGAACCTTTTTTTGCTGAATTCCCCCTGGATTACCGCCTGAAAATGGATCCGATCCGGCAGTGGATGGACTCGCTCTTTATTGCCCGGGACGCGGATACCGCTCAATCCGGGATCGAAACCGTCTATCATCGCGTGTATGACGCCTGTCAACGCATGAGCCAGACGCCGGAAGGGGCCTTCGCTGAGATAGACCGGCAGGAATTAATGGACCAGGTCAGCCAGGTCGTGGAAACCCTGCAGCCGGTTTTAGAGCAAATGCAGTCGGCCGCCGAACTGCTGCGGGTTGTCTCCGTCGGAGATCCTGCCGAAGAACCGATGCCGCCGGAAAGCCCCCTTGGACAGAAGCGTTTTGAGCCGTTGCAATTGGCGGTTCCGGACCTCGGCGGTGATTCGGAAACCGGATTGCTGGCGGTGGAATTGCACGGGCGTCTGCCATGGATGTGGCGGGCTGCCGACGGCTCCTGGCATGCGCTGGTATTAACCGGGTCCGGCCGGAAGCCCCGGGAACCCGATAAATATGTTCTGGGACCGGTGTTGTTTTATCTGATCTGTCTGGCCGGTGATGAAAGCCGACAATGGATCGGCCCGGCCGGCCTCACGGTTCACATCGTTTACCGGGAAGCCGTCAAGGCCTGGGCCTACCGCTTCGATCCTGAAACCGCTGAGGCCTATCTGGCAGAACTGGCAGCGAATCTGCTGAATCCTTCGATCGCGGCATGGCTGCCTTTTGAAGTGGTGACGAATCGGAAACGGTCGGTTGTGCCGCAAAACACAGCGGAAAAAGACGTGGACGACCATCTGCGGGCACAATTTGCGGCCGACCTGAGAGATGCCTATGACGATGAGGAAGACTATCTGATTCGAATCGCCCGACCGTCCATTCCGCCGGATGCATTGGATAAAGCCTGCAGACGATTTAAGCTGTTTTTTGACTGCAGAAAAGGGGCTAAATGAATAGGTGTGGTCGGCACAGTGGCCGACCTTGCTCATTTAACGAACAGCAAATAACGAACAACCAATAACAAAAATGCCTTACACACTTGTGCATGACATCGCCGACATCGATTTAAACCGGCACGCCCTTATCGAAGCCTCGGCCGGCACCGGTAAAACCTACACCCTTGAAAACCTGGTCGTCCGGCTGCTCAAGGAGCAGCCGGACATCACCATTGAACATATTCTCATGGTGACCTTTACCGAAAAAGCGACCTCTGAGTTAAAGGGTCGGATTCAGGAAAAACTCCAGCGGGAGATTCGATCTGCCGGCGGCGGGAACGACGGTAAGGCGTATCTGCAAAAAATAAAAGAGACGCTGGATGCCTTTGACACCGCCTCGATATATACCATTCATGGCTTTTGCCACACGGTCCTGAAAGATTTTGCATTTGAAAACGGCAGCCTGTTCAAAAATGAGGTCGTTGATGACGGTCCCATTTACGATGCCCTGATGAAGGAGCAGATGCGCAAAGACTGGCCCCAAATCCATGGCGCGCATCTGCCCGAAATGCTGAAAATTGCGGGGTTCAATTCCCGCAAAAATAAATTCCTTTCCCTGGTGATCAACATCGCCAGACGGGTCTTTCGCCCCGGGGTCGGGGATGAAATCAAACCCGACCCGGGCAGCCGCAGCACGGCGGAGATCCGCGCCGCAGTCATTTCACGGATCATGAATCTGAAAGCGCTGATCGGTGATCCGCTTTCATTTTCCGAGGGCTTCAGCAAATTGAACATTCATGCCGGGAGCCGGAACACTCGGTTGGAAGGGATCGTAATTCCTCTGGTAAACTACCTGTCTCAAATCGATGAGGACAGTTTCGACCTGGCAGTCTTACTGGAGTTAATCGACCGGATCCAGCGGGTCAAGTCCGCCGGAAGTCAGGGTATCCAATGTCTGGTGCCGGTAAAGTGGCTGAAAAAGGGTAACAATATCGAAGTTTGTCCGAATCTAGAGGCCATTTCAAAGGGGCTCACGGACCTGGTCGGGGATCTTGTGCTGCTGGTGTATGAGCTGGCGATAGGCGCTATCCGGCGCCTTCAAACGGATGCAGCCCGGGTCAAGCGCCAGAACGGCTGGATCAGCTACGACGATATGCTGAGCCACGTGGCGTCTGCCCTGCAGAGCGACCATTCTCCCGGCTTGATTCAGAAGCTGCGTACACGCTATAAAATCGCGTTTGTGGACGAGTTCCAGGACACAGACCCGGTCCAGTGGCGGATTTTCAGGCAGCTGTTTCTGGACGGGGCCGCAGGGCCGATCGGCAATGTTCTGGTTCTGATCGGCGATCCGAAACAGGCCATCTACTCCTTCCGCGGCGCTGATGTGTTTGCCTACCTTGAAGCCCGCAACGAAATGGAGCGCCTGGCAGCAGCCGGCAATGCCGGGCTGTATTCCCTGGCAACCAACTGGCGCTCCAGACCGCAACTGGTTGGGGCCTTCAACGAGCTGTTCGGCCGCGCCGCCTGGTTTGGCCCCCATGACCGGGCCGGCGCTTTTGATATCGGGTATCAGGGATCCGGATCACCGCCGGAAACCGATTTGCCGGCCTATCCGTCGAGCGACAATTCCGGTCGTCCGGTATTGAATGTGGTCGACCTTCGCGGAGCCGAATCTCCAACACTGGCCAAACCCGTTCTGGCTCGGTTCATTGCCCGGGAAATCCGCCATCTGGTTGATCAGGGCGATATCAACATTCAGCCCGGAAGGGCTGAATCCCGTCCGCTCGATTTCGGCGATATCTGCCTGCTGGTGCGCGGAAAACCCGATGCCTCCTTTCTGGAGCCGGAACTGGCGGCACTCGGCATTCCGTACTCTTTTTACAAAAAACCCGGGCTGTTTCTGTCCGACGAGGCCCTTTACCTGGCACTGGCATGCCATGCGGTGCTGGACCCGGGCAGCATACCGGATGTCAAAAAGGCGCTGCTGACCCCATTTTTCACCTGTGTGCCCGACGATCTGTTCGCATACGAAACCCTGCCGGCATCGCATCCGCTCAAGCAGTTGCTGCTCCAGTGGAATGATTTGGCCCTTCGGCGTAAATGGGGCCGGCTGTTTCAATCGCTTATCGAAGACTCGGGGCTTTTGTTGCGTGAAGCCGAATCTGCGGACTGGGATCGGCAGGCCACCAACTACCGCCAGATATTCGAGCATCTGGAAGCCGTTGCCTACCGCAAAAACCTGGACTTCAGGGGCCTGTCGGCATTGCTGGACAGTTATCGCAAGCAGACCGTCGGTGCGGAGGATGAGGCTGACATCCATCAAATCGAGACCGAAGCGAAGAAAGTGCAGATCATGACGATGCACGTCAGCAAAGGACTTCAATTCCCGGTGGTGTTCCTGGCCGGCGGGCTGACCCAGCCGTTTGTCGAAGACTACCATGTCTACCATGAATTCAACGAGGCCAATCCGGCTGCGGGCAGTCACAAAGTTATCGACCTGTCAAAGTCCCATGCCCCTGAAATACACGCACGGGAGCGGACAGGTGAAGACAAACGGCTTTACTACGTTGCCTTGACCCGGGCGCAGTTCAAATTGTACGTACCCTTTTTCCCGGCCACGACCAGCCATGCCTGGGTCGGGCCGGTGTGCCGGTTTTTCTCTACTGCCATCTGCGAGGCATTTCCCGAAACCCTGGACCATCCGGCCGTCGGCTGGGTTGATGCAGAAAGTGCCGCTGCTGCCGCCTTTCGTGAGGGCGTCCACCCGGGACCCGGGGCGGTATCCGAGACCGTGCTCGATGGCTTCCAGCCGCTTTTGCCCGACCGTAAAAACTTCCAATCCCGCCGGATCATGCTTGAATCATTTTCGAGTCTGCAGGAAAAAAGTTACCGGGGGCCTGCATTGTCAGATCAGGATTCGGGATTTCAGGTCGTCAGAGAGAAAGAACGGGAGGATGATGAAGGCTTTGCGCCGATCGAGACGGATAGCGTTCGAACGGCCCTATCGGAAGATGAAATTCCCGGCGGGCCGGAAATCGGGTCCATGTTTCACGATATTTTCGAGCATATTGATTTTGAGGTCGCTGCAGCAGATCCCGACAACCTGCCGGCAACTGCCGGTGTCGCGGAACTCATTGATCGCACCATGGAAGCCTACCGGATCGACCGGCGCTGGCGGGCTCCGATCGGCCGGTTGGTGCGCAGCACCCTGACAACACCGGTCAGGGTCGGGGAAGAGCAGTTTGTCCTGGGTCAAATCAGAAGATCGGATCGGATTCATGAGGTGGAATTCTATTTTCCGTATACCGCTGCAGGTGGCGGTGGCCTGACAATTCCCGACGTCGAAGTCGTCGTGGGAAGCCGTTGGTTTATCCGGGGGTTTGTAGATCTCATTTTCCGGCATAATGGAAAGTATTTTATTGCCGATTGGAAGTCAAATCGCCTCGAAGGCGGCTACGGCCCCGAAGCTCTGGAAGTGTGCATGGGGACGGCGGGCTATCATCTGCAATATAAGCTGTACACCGTTGCGCTGCTGCGATGGTTGCGGCATGTCCACGGGGAGAGCGCCGGAACGCTCAGCCGTTTTGGCGGCATATTTTATTTTTTTCTGCGCGGCATGAGCCCGGGAAACGCAGATGGAGTTTATTTCGTGCTGCCGGCCAGAGTGGGCGCTCTGGATCAACTCGAGTCGGAGATCGCCGGTCTGATATCCGGCACGAACCGGTAAGGAATCCGGCCACTACGGATCGACATGTAAGTTGAAACCATTGTTAAAGTGATCTGACATGAAAGAAATAATCGGCGGCGATGATCAGCTTATCGAGCAACTGACCGCCTTCAGGATATTCGAAGGCGTGGACCGATCATCCATTTCAAGCCTTGGGCCGATCGTGCGCCGGATGGATCTGTCAACTCTGGATTATATGACCATCCGGGACCTGATTGAACTCGGCGATTGTCGGGGCGAGGTCCCGCTGCTCGTGGTTCTGATGGCAATGTTTGCCGGTCTGCGGGAGGGCAGCCTCTGCCTGAATCTCGCTCAGGAGCCGTTTATAACCGATCTGCCGGCCGATGACCGGGAGACCGCCAGGGCCGTTTTAGCGGACTTTTGGTCCGGTCTCGAGGCCGGCCGGTATCAAAAACTGGTAACAACGGATGCGGAGGAATATGTGCCGCTGGTGCTGGATGAATCGACCGGCGAGCACCTGCTCTATTTTCAGAAATACCATTGGCACGAACAGCGGCTTAAAGATCGAATGGAACTGCTGCTGGCCGCCCCGGATTCAGGGGCCCTGCCGCGAGACCGGGTGGGTGCGCTGATTGAGGAAATTTATACCGATCGGGCTGTCATTCGGACCGGGCAAAATGACACTCCCATCACAAAAGACCCCGTCCAGCTGGAGGCCATGCGGCTGGCCCTGGGATCCCGCTTTTCAATTGTTTCCGGCGGGCCGGGAACCGGCAAAACTTCTCTGATGGTCAACATTCTGCGTTGTCTGGTGCGGGAGCAGATAGACGCATCGCACATCATCCTCGGGGCGCCCACCGGGCGTGCGGCCCAGAGAATGACGGAGACGGTTCAGAACAATATTGCCTCCATCCATGATCCTTCGAGTGACGATCTGGCGCTGATGGATCTGAAAGGCGGCACCCTGCATAAAATCCTCGGTTACCGAAGCTACCGCAACGAGTTCTATTTCTGCAGGACGAACCCGCTGCCCGCTTCGGTGGTCGTGATCGATGAGGTGTCCATGGTCGATATTGTGATGATGGACAAATTCCTCCAGGCAATCGATCCCGGACGGACCCAGCTGATTTTGCTGGGAGACAAAAATCAGCTGCCTTCCGTGGATGCCGGATCGGTTTTAGCGGAGATGATTCCGGATGGGGAGCGGGCGGCGAAATTTGCGGATCGATTTGTTGTGTTAAAAACGGTCTATCGTTCGGGCACGAATCTGCTGCAGCTTGCAAAACAGTCCAACCAGGGATCTTTCCCTCCCTACCAGGCCGTTTCTTTCAAAAAAGCCCTATCGCTGGGTGACGACCGGTGGGCTTTCGTCAATGCGCAAGACCGGCGCCACTGGCTGGAACACCTTTATCAGTGGTCTCAAGCCCATTATCTGAGTCCGGGATCCGGCGGCAGAGAAAGCTATGCAGCTCTGGTCGCGAGGGCAGGGGCGATCCCCCCTGAAAAGCTCGGCTCATCCACCGAGGGCGCTTCTCTGCTGGATCGAATATTCTCGGTGGTCAATCGCGCCCGAATCCTGTCTATTCTCCGCAACGGTCTGTACGGG
>JAHEIV010000135.1 GCA_024639205.1 Deltaproteobacteria bacterium
TGCAGCAGTAGTGGTAAAAACCGGCTGAACATCGCATGCATTCACACAGCTGGCACCCATACCGGCAGTCGCTGCATTCGGCGGCTACCGATACCGCAGTACCGATTTGTCAGTCGTAGTATTGCTTGATTTTCTCCACGACGTAGATTTGCTGTTCGTTTGTCAACTCCGGATAGATCGGCAGCGCCAGGGTTTGCCGTGAGGCGTCCTCGGCAACCGGAAAGTCACCTTCCCTGTGCTGCAGATGAGCGAAACACTCCTGCAGGTGAAGCGGCACAGGATAATACACCTCGGTTCCGATACCGTTTTCCTGTAGATGCCGGCGCAACTGGTCTCTTTGACCGGGCACCCGGATGACAAACTGATTGTAGACATGGCGGTTTTGCTTTTCCACCGGCAACTGAATCGACGCCAGCCCTGCGTCTGCGAACATCCTCCGATAAGCGGCCGCATTTTCTTGTCGCGCAGCAGTCCAGTTGTCAAGATACTTCAGTTTCACTGCAACCACCGCCGCCTGAACGGCATCCAGCCTGAAATTCCCTCCAATGAACCGGTGATAGTACTTGGGATGAGAGCCGTGCACCCGCATGATCTTGAGTCTTTCCCACCAGCTGTCGGAGTCGGTGGTCACGATGCCGCCGTCTCCGAAGGCTCCCAGATTTTTTGATGGAAAAAAGGAAAAACAGCCAAAGTCTCCCATGCAGCCGGCACGTCGGCCGCCATACTCGGATCCGATTGCCTGGGCGGCATCTTCGACGATCAGCAACCGATACCGCTCCGCGATCTCCTTGAGCGGGTCCATGTCAGCGCACTGACCGTAAAGGTGCACGGGGATCAAGGCTTTCAGCGTTTTTTGCTGTTCGGCGCTCATTGACTCGATTCGCTGCTTCACATGGCCTGGGGAAATATTGTAGGTTTCCGGGTCGATGTCCACAAATACCGGTGTCGCTCCGGTGCGGACGATGGAACCGGCAGTGGCAAAAAACGAATAGGGAGTGGTGATCACCGTGTCGCCGGGGCCGATTCCGGCGGTCATCAGGGCAACCAGCAACGCATCGCTGCCGGAGGACACGCCCACGGCATACTGGGTGGTGCAGTATGCCGCGATGCGCGCCTCGAGATCCTCCACATGAGGACCTAAAATGAAGTACTGGCTTTCGAAGACGTCATCGACCACTTCCCTGATTTCATCCCGAATGCCCGCATACTGAGCCTTCAGATCAAGCAGCGGTACGTTCATCTGTATTCTCCTTTTTTAGCGCGAATCTTCAGGCGCTTGTCATTCGAAAAGATCCACACGAACCATCTCCAGCGGTTTTTTCCCCGGGTTTGTGATTTTCCAGTCCTGCCCGGCGGCAATCTTGATGGACTCGCCCCGGGAAAGCCGGTGGCTGTCTTCGTCCACACCGACGCTGGCAGCGCCCGCTGCAACGCTGAGAATACTGACTGCCGCCTCTGCCGAACCGGTCGGGTATGCCGAACCGGGGTATATCTCAAGGCTGATGACCTGAAACGCATCGGTTTTTTCCAGCAAGGTGGCGATCCCCCATGGATGATAGGCGCTGCGGTGCTGGTGGTACTCTTGCCGCCCCTTGTCCTTGAGTTGGGCGACAATGGTCTTCACATCGCGGCTGTGCTCGATATCCGAGACAAAGATGGAATCGGGCGTCTCGACGATCACGATGCGATTCAGGCGATTGACCGCGATCAACCGCTGGCGACCCAGGACGAAACAATTGCTGGTTTCCAGGGCAATCACATCGCCATCTAATACATTTTCCTTTTCATCCTTCGGCAGCAACTCGTACAGCGATTTCCAGGAGCCGATGTCACTCCAGCCAAAATCCGAGGGCAGCACAACCCCTTTTTGGGTTTTTTCCATGATGGCATAATCGATGGAAACGTCCGGCAGGGCCGCGTACTCCGATTCGGTAATGCGAGACGGGATCTGCCCGATTCGGTTCATCATATCGAAGAGCTTCGGCTGGTATCGTTTAAATTCTTTCAGTATCACCGAAGCTTTGAATGCGAACATTCCGCTGTTCCAGAAATAGTTCCCCGCTGCGATATACTGTCGGGCGGATTCCTTGTCCGGTTTCTCCACAAACCGCTTTATAACCAGCGCTCCTTCCGCCACCGGATCGGCGCCTTCGATGTAACCGTAGCCGGTCTCCGGATAGTCCGGCTGGATACCGAACGTAACGATATGACCATCACGGGCCAGGCGTATGGCCGATTGCAGCTTTTCATGGAACTGCTCGGTGTCGCGGATGACATGGTCGGCCGGAAACACACAAATTACCGGGTCAGGGGCTTGTGCGAGAATGTGAAGCACGGCAAGCAGCACGGCAGGAGCTGTATTGCGGCCACAAGGTTCGGTGATGACCTTGCCATCGGAGCTAATCCCTATTTTGTCCAGGTGACGCGCGATTTCATGATAGTGCTCCCGCCCGCACACGATGCGGATATGGCTGCTTTCCACAACCGGCACCAGCCGCTTGACGGTCGATTGCACCAGTGAATCGTCACCGATGAGTCTGACCAGCTGTTTGGGATACTGCTCTCTGGAGAGCGGCCAAAGACGGGAGCCGACACCGCCTGCAAGCAGAACGGCATATGCTGAAATGTCACTGTCTGCCATTTCGAATAGGACCTCTTTGTCTATTCCCGCCGGTGTTGTTGCCGGCAGCGCTATCTTGAACCGGGCTGCAGACGGTATCTACGGCGCTGTACCCGAGCAGTCCGTTAACCTCACGGGTCAGCATTTCACCGGCTTGTATACTGTCTTTTTCGGGCAGGGCAATAACCGTTTCCGCACCACCCGGATCACGCAAGTGAAGAAAACCGCGGCACGGGCCGGGGTGGTGGCGCAGCGTTTCCTGCAACTGCTGCAGCAAATTGCGATCCGTGCGGCTGACATCCACACGGAAATGGATGCTCGCCGTCCAGGTTTCCTCGGCCCGATCCATTTCAACGACGGTTTCGGCAATCACTTTCACCGCTTGCTCGTCTTTCTGAACCCGCCCCTGCACGAGCAGGGGATTGTCCTCATAGAGCAGCTCACTGACAGCAGGAAAAACAGAAGAAAACACGACCGCTTCCACTGAACCATGCATATCTTCGATCGATACGAAAGCCATCAGATCGCCGCGTTTGGTCTTGATCGTCTTGGAGCTGCCCACGATACCGCCGATTCGTACCACCTGCCCGTCATTGAGCTCTTTGATCGAAACAGCGTTGGTATTGGTGAACTTGTCCAGCACTTGCTCGTATTGGCCCAGCGGATGACCGGACACATAGAAGCCAAGAGATTCCTTTTCAAAGGCAAGCAATTGTTTCTCTTCCCATTCCTGGATTTTCGGCAGCTCGGGTATGTTGATGGCCGGCCTGTCGTCACCCAGGCTGAACAGCCCCATCTGGGGATCGTTTTTTTCCCTCTGGATGCGCTGGCCACAATCGAGCGCCTCTTCCAGGCAGGCCATCATTTGCGAGCGCCGGGCACCGGTTGCATCGAACGCGCCGCATTTGATCAGGCTTTCCAGAACCCGCTTGTTGACGCGTCTCATATCCACGTATTCGCAAAAAGAAAAAAGCGAATCAAAATGCACCTTGCTGCGCGTCTCCAGTATCGCATCAATGGCTCCCTCACCGACGTTTTTCACCGCGACGAGACCGAAACGGATCTTCCCATCGGCAACCGTAAAGGCCTTGTCGCTTGTATAAACGTCGGGCGGAAGAACCGGTATATGGTGGCTTCGGCACTCGGCGATGTATTTTACCACTCCATCGATCGAGTGCATTTCACTGGTGAGCAGTGAGGCCATGAATTCCACCGGATAGTGGGCTTTTAGATACGCTGTCTGGTATGCGATCAGCGCATAGGCTGCGCTGTGGGATTTGTTGAATCCATATCCGCCGAATTTCTCAATCAGTTCAAAAATGGTGCTGGCCTTCGCTTCGGGCACACCCTTGTTGACAGCACCCTGAATAAATCGCTGGCGGTGACGAGCCATGATCTCTTTTATCTTTTTCCCCATGGCCTTGCGAAGATCATCGGCTTCGGCCATTGAATAGTCGGCCAGTGCAGCGGCGATTTTCATCACCTGTTCCTGGTAGACGATCACGCCGTGAGTCTGTTTGAGAATCGGCTCCAGTTCCGGAACCAGATAAGTCACTGTTTTGCGTCCATGCTTGCGATCCACGTAGTCGTCGATCATTCCACTTTCCATCGGACCGGGACGATAAAGGGCCACCAGGGCGATGACATCGTCGAAGCGTTCCGGCTTCAGCCGCACCAGTAAATCTTTCATGCCGGAGCTTTCCAGCTGAAAAACGCCGGTGGTGTCTCCTGCCGAAAGCAGCTCGTAGGTTTTTGTGTCACCAAGGTCCAAGCCGTCAAGATCCGGTGGTGACTTTCCCTGGCCGGCAATCAGCGCGAGCGTGTTTTGAATGACGGTCAGGTTGCGCAAGCCCAAAAAATCGAATTTCACCAGGCCGATTTTTTCGACCATTTTCATGTCGTACTGGGTGACCACCTCGCCCTTTTTCCCCCGGTACAGCGGAAGATAGTTCACCAGGGGCCGGTCGGCTATCACCACGCCGGCGGCGTGGGTGGAGGCATGTCGGGGAAGCCCTTCGAGCACGCGGCAAATTTCAATCAAATCCGCCACCTCGGGTCTTTGATCGGCGAGTTCCTGCAGTCGGGGTTCGCTGCGCAGCGCAGCGTCGAGACTGATGTTCAACACATCCGGCACCATTTTCGCGATGCCGTCCACGTCCCGCAGAGGAATATCCAGCGCTCGACCCACATCCCGTATGACCGCCCGGGTTTTCAGCTTTCCGTAAGTGATGATCTGGGCCACATAGTCCCCACCGCCGTATTTGTCGGTGACGTATTTCAAGACATCCTCACGCCCGTTGATGCAGAAATCGACGTCGATATCCGGCATGCTCTTGCGGGCAGGATTGAGAAAGCGCTCAAAAATCAATCCGTACGCCAGCGGGTCCAGATTGGTAATCCCGAGCGAGTAGGCCACAAGGCTGCCGGCCGCCGAACCCCGGCCGGGCCCCACCGGTATGTCGTTCTCACGGGCATAACGAATAAAATCGGACACGATCAGAAAATAGCCCGCAAAGCCCATTTCCTTGATTACCGCAACTTCGTAGTCCAGCCGATCCCGGTAGGTTTTTTCGTCAACTTCGGGATTGCGTGCCCTGATTTTCTCGAATATCTTTTCAAATCCTGCCTGTACCTCTGTTTCGAACCGCTCGGTTTCACTCTGCCCCGAAGAGGATTCGAACCGCGGAAAATGGTAAGTATCAAAGTCGAATGCGACCTCACATCGTCCGGCAATCTCCACTGTGTTTTGCAGGGCACCGGGGTAGTCTTTGAAATAATCGTGCATCTCTTTACGAGACTTAAAATAAAGCTGATCGGTTCGGAATTTCATCCGCTGAGTGTCTTGCACCGTTTTTCCGGTCTGAATACACAGCAGCACATCGTGGGCCCGAACGTCCTTTTTGTTCAGATAATGGCAATCGTTGCTGGCGACCAACGGAATCGACAGGCGCCGGCTCATGTCCTTCATTACTTCGTTTACTTTCTCCTGGATATCGATTCCGTTATTCTGCACTTCCAGAAAAAAGTTGCCCTCCCCGAACAGCTCCTGATACTGTTGAGCGACTTCATCGGCCTTCTTGATCTGATTCGCCTGGATCAACATCGGTATCTCACCGTGCAGGCAGGCGGTCATGGCAATCAGACCTCGATGGTTTTCCCTGAGAAGTTGTTTGTCGATCCTCGGTTTGTAGTAAAAACCTTCCAACTGAGCCAACGACATCATCTTGCAAAGGTTGCGGTATCCTTCCGGACTGGTCGCCAGCAAAATCAGATGCGAAAGGCCGCGGTGGTCCTGCGGCGTCTTATCGGTAAACCGTCGGGGGGCGACGTAACATTCGCAACCGATTATCGGTTTGATGCCCGCTTTGATGGATTTCTCATAAAACTCGAGGGCGCCGAACATGGTTCCATGATCGGTGAGTGCCACCGCCTGCATGTCGAAATCGGCGGCACGCTTGAGCAGGTCGTCGATGCGCACCGCACCGTCGAGCAGGCTGTATTGGGAATGAACGTGCAGATGAACGAAATCAGGCGCTGCAGTGGTCATTGGATTTACCGGTTCAATTTCGGTTGTGGGGTTATTCTGGGAAGCGCAACAAGCGAGTCGCTGCGTGTTGCCGGTTCCGGGTCGCGAGTTGTGAACGGCAATTTTATCGAAATGTAACCCGGAACACAAATCGCAAAACGAGAAACAACGGTCAAATAGATATCACGAAAAAAACTGAGGAGAAACCTTTATCGCATTTCACCTGGAATTTATCCACAAACAGTGAGCGGCACTGATGCTTGTCCCGCGCATCAATGAGATTTTCTTCGTTGGACGAGGCCGCACAATGGATTGCGGGGTAAGCGCACTGTCGCGCAGGCTGCAGACGAATACCCGCTGTGAAGGCGGGAAAAGCAGTCCCGCGAGAAAAGGACCTTCAGGCAGAGATACTAGTCAAGCCGGTAGTTGGGAGCTTCTTTAGTGATTATCACATCATGGACATGACTTTCGCGCATGCCGGCCGCACTGATCTTCAAAAAGCGCGCTTTTTCCCGCAACTCTTCAATCGTGCGGCAGCCACAATACCCCATACCGGCTTTCAGCCCGCCGATCAACTGATGAACATTGGCCGTGAGACTGCCGCGGTAGGGTACACGGCCGACAATCCCTTCGGGAACCAGCTTGTCGTCATCTTCCTGTTCCGTCTGGTAATATCGATCCTTGCTGCCCTTTCGCATCGCTTCCAGCGATCCCATCCCCCGGTAAACCTTGTAGCTGCGTCCCTGGTAAAAAATCTGCTCTCCCGGGCTTTCCTCGGTTCCGGCGAACAAACCGCCGATCATTACACAATGAGCACCGGCTCCAAGTGCCTTCGTGATGTCACCCGAGAAGCGGATCCCGCCATCGGCAATCAGCGGTATGCCTGTTTTGTCGGCCATGGAGCGACAACTCATAATGGCCGTTGCCTGGGGGATACCGATACCCGCGACGATCCGCGTTGTGCAAATGGAACCGGGACCGATACCGATTTTCACGCCATCGACCCCCGCCTCGATCAGATCTTCTGCGCCCTTTTCGGTACCAACGTTGCCGGCGATCAACTCGAGCCGGCTGAAGGTGCCTTTCAAATTTGTGACAGCTTCGATAACGTTTTTGGAGTGTCCATGGGAGGTGTCGATCAGAATGACATCCGCTCCTGCGTTCAGCAGCAGCTCGGCTCGCTCCATCATGTCCGGGCCGACCCCGATCGCTGCGCCGACCCGCAATCGTCCCATGGAGTCTTTGCAAGCCTGCGGATATTTCTTGATTTTTTCGATGTCCTTAATGGTGATCATTCCTTTCAGACGGCCACCGGAATCCACAACCAGCAATTTTTCGATACGGTGTCGGTGCAGCAGTTTTTTGGAATCTTCCAGGGTGATGCCTTCCGACACGGTAATCAGG
>JAHEIV010000136.1 GCA_024639205.1 Deltaproteobacteria bacterium
GACCGGTGGTCGGGTGCGCTCGGTCTTCGGGCGCACCCGACCACCGGTCAGCTTTCTTTCGATGGCAATCCAGCCCTTATGTTGCAGGTTCCGCACAAAGGCACCGGCAGGATGGGTATCCAAAGCCCGGGCGAGGGGTTTCATCCGCAAAGGGGCTTTGTCCAGCAACTGCAGCGCCGCCTGCTCGGCTTGATCCGCTTTGCCCTCCAACAGGGCAGCTTTGCCTGCATCGGTGATGCTGACCACCGCGGTTTCGGTGACGTTCACCCCGGCCGGCAGCGCCGAGCGGATCACGTCACCGAGGGGATGGAGGTAGTAATTGGCTATCCAGCGAAAAAAAGGGATCATCTGCTGCGTAAAGATGGGGGCTTCATCGATGATGTCTATGATCGGCTTGATCTCAAGCTGTTGATCCGCCGCCGCTTCTCCCAGCACATAACCGGTTACCCTGCGTCGGCCAAAGGGCACCAGCACCCGTTGGCCCGGGACGACCTGCGCAGCCGGCGGCTGTTTGGCGGCATAGGTAAACGTGCCGTGGACCGGAAGAGCGACGGCCACTTCAATGAACGCTGCGTGGTGCTTCATTTTTATAGTTGCTAACGTACCGACAATATAGTATAATGTACACTCGTGTACCCAAGGATAAACGTTCACGCCGGTCGGTTCACCGGCGCTCAAGGCAAGGCGGCAAGGAGGAATATATGCACAAACTGGTCAAACATTCCATGTTTGTTTTGGTGGCCGTCGCGCTGATATCGGTAGCCATGGCTGCACCGGCATCCGCGCAGGTCCAGATCGAAAAAAGAGAGCCCGGGGCCGGCGCGATGACCTATGATCTGCTTTTGTTGCGGCCTCTCGGGGCCGTGGCGACCGTCCTTGGTTCGGCGATCTTCGTTGTCTCCCTGCCGTTTAGTGCCCTTGGCAGAAACGTTGGCCGGGCCGGCACGGTGCTGGTGGTCAATCCTTTAGCCTTCACGTTAGCGCGCCCGCTGGGAGTTATCCGCTTTGATGCCGAATGACCGGGGCGGTTTCTTTGAAACCGGAAACAGGGCCTGGTTCGCGCGCTCAAGGCGGTGGTGCCATCGCCGATGACTTCTTGACATAAGCGTTTGTTACATATTAAGGATGCCCCAACTTCTGTCGTTTGGCAGATGTTGGGGCTTTTTTTTGTACCTGAAAATTGCACCTGAGAGCCAACATTTCGTGCATCATTATCAGTACAACCCCGCTGCCTGCGCACGCCCGTCCACCTGCAACCACCCAATGGTCCGAGGAGGCCGCCGTGACCGTACACATCGTCGAACACCCGCTGATCAAGCACAAACTGGGTCTGATGCGCGAAAAGGCCATCACCACAAAGGATTTTCGGGACCTGGCATCGGAACTGTCCAATCTTCTCACCTACGAGGCCACCAAGGACCTGGAGACCGAAAAAGAATCGATTCAAGGCTGGGCCGGCACTGTCGAGGTTGAAAAGATCAAGGGCAAAAAGATCACCGTGGTGCCGATTCTGCGCGCCGGCCTCGGCATGATGGACGGTGTTCTAAACCTGATCCCTTCGGCAAGGGTCAGTGTCGTGGGGCTTTACCGAAATGAAGAAACCCTTGAGCCGGTAAAATACTACGTCAAGTTCACCGGAAGCATCGAGGAGCGAATCGCCCTGATCGTCGATCCCATGCTTGCCACCGGCGGAACCCTGGTGGCCACCATCGATCTGTTAAAAGAGGAAGGCTGCAAAACGATCAAGGGACTGTTTCTGGTCGCCGCACCGGAAGGAATCCGGCGGGTGGAAGAAGCTCACCCGGATATCGACATCTTTGTGGCATCCATCGATGAGAAACTCAACGACATCGGCTACATTCTTCCGGGACTCGGTGATGCCGGAGACAAGATTTTCGGAACGAAATAACGCTGTGAATAAGAGAGGAGGTCCGATGGCCCCACATACGAATTCTGCGGACAAGATGGATTACAAAACCGTATTGATCGGCGCTCAGATGCTCTTTGTCGCATTCGGCGCCCTGGTTCTCGTCCCGCTGCTGACCGGTCTGGATCCGAATGTCGCACTGTTTACCGCCGGGGCCGGCACGCTGTTGTTTCAGCTGGTGACCGGGCGTATGGTCCCGATATTTCTGGCTTCCTCTTTTGCTTTCATTGCCCCGATTATCTACGGGGTTCAGACATGGGGAATTCCCGGGACGCTCTGCGGATTAGCCGCTGCCGGGCTGCTGTATGTGCTGCTGAGCATAGGGGTAAAGCTCTTCGGCAGCGGATTTTTGCACCGGCTGCTGCCGCCGGTGGTGGTCGGGCCCGTGATCATGGTCATCGGCCTGATTTTAGCACCGGTGGCCGTGCACATGGCCATGGGCAGAACCGGGGACGGGGCAGCGGTGCTGGTGCCTCAAAACACCGCCATGATGATCTCCATGGTGACCCTGCTGGTCACCGTCCTGGTTTCTCTGCTCGCCAAGGGCCTGCTTCGGCTGATTCCGATATTAATCGGGATCGCCGTCGGCTACGTCATATCCATCCCCTTCGGCCTGATCGATCTGACCCCGGTGGCCAAGGCGGCCTGGGTGAGCGTACCGAATTTCGTGCTGCCGAAGTGGAACTGGCAGGCAGTGGTCTTTATCGTCCCGGTGGCCATCGCCCCGGCCATCGAGCACTTTGGCGATATCCTGGCCATCGGCAGCGTGACCGGCAAGGATTACGTGGCAAAACCGGGTATCCACCGGACTATGCTCGGCGACGGTCTGGCCACTTCCCTGGCAGCATTTCTCGGCGGCCCGCCCAACACCACCTATTCCGAGGTAACCGGTGCCGTCACCTTAACGAAAGTCTTCAACCCGATGATCATGATCTGGGCGGCGGTGTTCGCCATCCTGCTGGCCTTTGTCGGCAAGCTGGGCGCCCTGCTGCAAACCATTCCCGTGCCGGTGATGGGCGGCATCATGCTGCTGCTGTTCGGCGCTATCACCGTTGTCGGTTTAAACACCCTGGTCAGGGCCGGTGAGGACCTGACCGAAGCCCGCAACCTGATCATCGTGGCCATCATCCTGGTGTTCGGTATCGGGGGCATGACCATTTTCACTCTGGGAGGAATCGGCCTGGCCGGCATCGCCGGTGTCGTGCTGAACCTGGTGCTGCCGAAGAGAAAGTAGCAAGCCCGGGTTCAGGATTTGCCTAAAACGATAGAGGTCATGGTTTGATCTCGCATCTGTAAATGGGTGATCCGACCTTTACTGACAGCCCCATGAAATGTCATCCGTGATATAATACAGAAACTATCGACCGTATCACGATAATAATTGAAAAAGGCCAACTACCAGATATTGTGGTTGGCCTTTTTTTATACTTACAGATAGATGGAAGGTGCCTGGAGTTTGGGTATTCGTGTGGTATCTGATGGATGCTGCTGCGCCTTACATCAGCGGTGGGCGCGAAACGGCCGGATGCCTGCATGCTGTTTGAGCGCTGAAACCTTTTTTGAGCGAATAACTTCATCGCCTGCTATTTGGATGGCCTCTTGTTCGGCGCAGTTGGCATCGGTGCGATTGGGGTCAGCATCAAACGCCAGATTGAACTCGCCGGCTTCTGGATGGATCTGACCGGCAAGGTAGGCTAAAGATTCCGTGGAAATATTAAAATTATCGATCCGTTCCGAGGCATGATGGGCAGGAGAGTAAGCTGCCGGCCGGTAGGTCTGCTGTTGGAATACGTTTTGAAGAAAAAACAAGGAAATAAAACTTATCAATCCGGCAATCACAGGGGTCACGATCCATCCACTGGAGATACCTCCCAGAACCCGCCACCGGATGGAGCGGCCGCCCTTTAAGAGTCCGACGCCGATTACTGCCCCCACGATCGCCTGGGAACTGGATACCGGGACCAGGGGGATGGCCGGCAGACCGTGATCGATCAGAAACTGTTCGATCCCCTGGGAAGAAAAAAGGAACAAGACGAGTGAGTGCGCAGACACCACCACAAAGGCGGCAACGGGGGAGAGCTTCATGATCCCTTTACCAATGGTCATCATGACATGCCGGGAATATGTCAGTACGCCGACGGCGATGGCCAACCCACCGATAAAAAAAAGCTGCTGGGCCGGTGACAGCACAAACCATCCGAAAAGGGAGATTTCAGGAAACGGAGACACCTGTACGAACACCCCCATCACGTTGGCAATATTGTTAGCTCCCAAGCTATAAGAACCGAAAGCCCCCACGATAAGCAGTCCGTAGCGCGTTACGGCATCGAGATGAAACATGTGGGGCTTGAAGGCACGGATACAGGCGGTCACCAGTTTGTATAGAATTATAGAAATCCCTGCTGACAGTAGTGGACAGGCCACCCATGTCAGCATGATCTTTGTCAGTGAATGGTAGTCGGTTGGGGACCCACTGAAAAAGTTCCAGCCGATGATTGCGCCAACAATGGCCTGGGAGGTAGAAACAGGGTAACCGGCCTTTGTCATCAAGAGCACGCTTGCGCCAGCGGCCAGCGCCACAATAAATGCCCCAGCGATTGCATTTACCGCACCGAGCTCGCCCAGGGTCTCGGCAGTGCCGGACCCACTGATTACGGCTCCCAGGATGATGAAAACGGCGCAGCAAATCGCGGCGGTCCGAAACCGGATCATCCGGCTTCCCACGGCTGTGCCGAAAACGTTTGATGCGTCGTTGGCCCCTAAAGACCATCCGAGAAAAAGCCCGCTCGAAAGAAAGAATGCAAACATCCACCGGCACCTATAGAGAGCGCTTGATCACGTAAATTCGCAGTTTGTCAGCCACATCTTCGGCCCGATCGGCGATTTTGTCCACGTGTCTGATGAAATCGCGCAACTGCATGCGGTAGCTCAGGTCAAGCTCCGGTTTGTTGAATACTTGTTTCTGAATCCGGCTGGACACTTTATCGGACTGGGTTTCCCAGTGAGAGACTTTGTGCAGGTGATCTGCCACTGCAGAGATATCTTTGAAAAAGGCCCGAGCAGAAAGGACCATGGCCTCGGTTGATTCAACCACGCAGGTGGCTAAATCACGGATGTCATCGTGAAGTTCGGGATAGATATCCGGTCGTTCGATTTCAAACCGCCACAGGGCGCCTTTGAATCGGTCGAGTAGGCCGTCCATGTTCTCCAGCAACTCCAGTACATCCCCGCGTGATTCGGGAATCAGCGTCTGGGTGTACAGTCGTTCTTCCAGGTCGCGGCGCAAAGCGTCCCCGGCGTGCTCGACCCTTGCGATGTCCTCGATCTTTTTTGTGAAAGAATCAAAATTATTCTTCAGATAGGCATCCACTCCGTGCTTGAACAAAAGCCCGGATTCGCTTACCTTGTCTAGAAAATCATCAATCTGCCGGCCAATGTCAAAGCGCTTCTTGAGAATGTTAAATTCCATTTGCCCTCCATTCCTAACTGCCGACCTCGTGATTAATTGAAGATTGTAGCACGTAAATGGGACTTATTAGGTACTTGTACCTTCTTGCCGGCCTCTGGATCGAAAGGCTAATGCTCAGCATCCCAGGATATTCGGGTCGGCGGCGATGCTGAAAATGTTGTTTTAACATACCATAATTGAAGAATGGTATGCATTTAAATGGCGCTCGTATAACCGTTAACAGTCGAGGATAGTCCAAGCTCGGACTTTCATTTGTCAGATGTAATATATATTGTTTTTACTATCCGTACCTGATTGACGAGATAAAAACCGAATTCTTCCTTAAAATCAGCCGGGTCTGTCGGTTTATATTTATTTCTTTATCTATCGACTGGCGATAGCATTTATCCCAAGCTCTCATAATTTTTCATGTGAGGTTCAGAACCTTGGCTCCGCGGATCCTGCCCTCCTTCAATTCGACCAGGGCCATGTTGGCTTCTTCGAGGGTGTACTGCTGCACTTCCGGCAGGAACGGGATGTCAGCCGCGATCTGCAAAAATTCGGTGACGTCCCGGCGCGCGACGTTGGCCACGGACTTGATTTCTTTTTCCATCCACAGGTGAAGGGGATAGTCGAGCCGCAGCAATTCTTCTTTGTCGAAAGCCTCTTTGCGGATGGCATTGATAACCAGCCGGCCCCCGGCTTTCAGGTTTTTCAGTGCCTCGACTACCGGCCTCCAGACCGGCGTGGTGTCGATGATGCTGTCGAGACCCTCCGGCGCCGGATGGTCGACCTCGCCTGCCCACACAGCGCCCAGCTCCAGCGCAAACTCACGCTCTTTCGGATTTCTGGCGAAAACATAAACGGCAGCGTCCGGATAGCGGTGCCGCACCAGCTTTAACACCAGGTGCCCCGAAGCTCCGAATCCGGTCAGGCCCAGTTTCTGGCCGTTTTCCAGGCCGGTCAGACGCAGGGAGCGATAGCCGATGGCACCGGCACACAAAAGCGGGGCCGCCTGGGTATCGGTGAAAACGTCGGGAATGGGGTGCGCGAATTCCTGCGAAACGGTGGTCAGCTGGGCGTATCCGCCGTGCACGTCTCTTCCGGTGGCCCGAAATTGCGGGCAGAGGTTCTCCTGCCCCTTGCGACAGTGTTCGCATTGCCCGCAGGCGGAATGGATCCAGGCGACACCGACGCGGTCGCCGGCGGCATGGCGCCGGGCATCCGGACCGCACGCCAGAACCCTTCCGACGATCTGGTGACCCGGAATAACCGGATATACCGGCGGCGGGGTGCGGCCCTCGATCTCGTCGAGCTCGGTGTGGCACACCCCGCATGCGGAGATCTTTACAAGGACCTCTCTGCGGCCCGGTACCGGTTCCGGCATCTCCACGGCAGACAGAGGGGTTTTGTCGTGCCGGAGATCACAGATGCCCTTTAAAACCATGGCCTTCATTGTGCCCCCCCCTTGAGCCTGGCAGCATTTCCTCCGGGCTGAGAAATCCTCACCGAATATGAGGGCTAGGGTCTGTACTGCTTCGGCAGCACCGCAGCGGAGCCCCAATCGGCCGGGAAATTCTGCCCGGGCTGCTCGTCGCGATCGGCCTTTCGCTTGCTGAGTCCGGGACGTGCGTACTTGGGATGCCCTTCTTTTAGTGTGCGACCGTTGATTGAGGCCTCCGAGCGGAGCCGGTGCCCGACGGTTTTTTCCATCTGGCGCCCGAGCCACAAAACGCGGTCCACGTCATAACCGTGCTCGATGCCCATTTCGTCGATTTGCACCAGCATGTCCTCCAGGCACGTCAGGCCCACGAAACGCGGGTCGTCGTAATAGTACTCCCCGGTCCCGGGCACCGGGCAGTCGTCCAGGAAGTTGGCCGGCTGCCCGCCCATGCCGCCGATCGTCGCCTCAAAATAGGTGATGCCGGCCTGCAAGGCGGCCAGTACCGATGCCGAAGAAACGCGCTTGGTTTCGTGAAAGTGCGCAATGTGCAGGGAGGTGTCCGGTATTTCGTCCAGTATCATCGAATAATAGCGGTATACCTCCGGGGCCGAGGCACTGCCGTCGTGGTCGGCATGCTCGATGTCCGAGGCGCCGATTTCCAGCCAGCGTTTGGTGAACTCGACGGCATCCTTGAGTTCGGTGGCGCCGGC
>JAHEIV010000137.1 GCA_024639205.1 Deltaproteobacteria bacterium
CGGAATTTGTGGTTCGGGACTGGAAAAGACCCTTCAGACGAAGGGTTATACGCTCGGTCACTACCCCCAGTCTTTCGAATTTTCCTCTCTGGGGGGCTGGGTGGCAACCCGTTCCTGCGGCCAGCAGTCTTCCTATTTCGGACGAATCGAAGACCTGTATGCCGGTGGCGAGCTGGTTTCTCCCATCGGCCAACTGGTGATGCCGCCCTTTCCGGCGTCGGCGGCCGGTCCGGACCTCCGACAGCTGGTGCTGGGCTCAGAAGGCCGTCTGGGCGTTTTGACCCGGGTGATGGTGCGCATATCCCGGATTCCGGAAACAGATGATATTTACACATACTTTTTCCCATCATGGGAAAGCGGGGTAACGGCGGTTCGAACGATCGCAGCAGGAGGAATCTCCTTCTCGATGATCCGACTGAGCAATCCGGCTGAGACGCGCACCTTGCTGTCTCTTGTCGACAGCAGGGGTGCGATCGACCTGCTGAGACACTACCTTCGCTGGCGAGGCCTGTCGGAGGATCAGGCCTGTATGTGCCTGATCGGTTTTACGGGCTCACAACGCCAAGTAAGGACGGCACGTTGCGAATCGGGTTCCGTGATCCGCCACCACAAAGGCCTCGCGTTGGGAAAATCACCGGGAAAGGAATGGAAGAAAAACCGGTTCCGAACACCCTATATGCGAAACACACTCTGGGACTGCGGATATGCCGTCGACACCCTCGAAACCGCCGTGACCTGGGATCGCGTCACTTCGACCCTGAAAGCCATCGAAGCAGCCATCGGCGACAGTCTGGCCGAATGGAAGGAACGCGTTCACGTTTTCTCACATCTTTCTCACGTTTATCCGACCGGCTCCAGTATCTATACCACCGTTGTTTTCCGACTGGCGGGCTCTGCCGGGGAAATCCTGGCCCGCTGGCAGGCAATAAAAACCGCGGCCAGCCGCACGGTGGCTGCCGCCGGGGGAACCATCAGCCATCAGCACGGCGTCGGTGTCGACCACCGCGAATATCTCGAAAACGAAAAAGGACCTCTGGGCATCAGCCTGTTGAAGCAAATGTGTCGGCACGTAGACCCGGAAGGCCGCATGAATCCAGGAAAGTTGGTTGAATAACACGCCTGCCCGGACCAGCCGGCAGGATGGATCTACAAAATAGCCATGCATTTTTCACAACTGTCGAAATCTTGGGACCTGATCATCATCGGCGGCGGTATCACCGGCGCCGGCGTGTTTCGGGAAGCGGCCCGGATGAATCTGAAGGTGCTGCTGATCGAGCAGCGGGATTTTGCATGGGGAACTTCCAGCCGATCGTCCAAACTGATCCACGGCGGTCTGCGCTACCTCCGAGAAGGTCAGTTTCTGCTGACCCGGGAAGCCGTTCAGGAGCGGGAACGGCTGTTGAAAGAGGCACCGGGTCTGGTGGAACCCCTGGAATTCCTGGTGCCGGTCTACAAAGACAGGGGGCCCGGCAAATGGATGCTGGAGGCCGGTCTTTCACTGTATGATCTGATTGCTTACAAACGCCAGCACCGATTCTACCCGCCAGAGGAGTTTTTCCAACTGGCCCCTCACCTGGATCAAAAGCTTCTGGAGGGCGGCTTTCTTTTTCACGATGCACAGGTGGATGATGCACGACTGGTACTGCGACTAATCCAGGAGGGAATCAGTTGCGGGGGGGTGGCCCTGAACTACACGAGCGCCAGCAAACTGTTACGCAGCGCCGACGGCACCGTAAACGGCGTCCGGGTGGAGGAGGCGGAAACCGGAATTTGGCAGGATATGACCTGCCGGCTGGTAGTCAATGCGACCGGCATCTGGGCGGAACGCTTTCAGTCGCCTCCGGACTCGCATCTTCATCTACGGCCACTGCGGGGCAGTCATCTCGTTTACTCACGCCGGGCGCTGCCCTTTGATCGCGCGATCAGTTTCATCCATCCGGACGACGGACGCGCGCAGTTCATCATCCCCTGGGAAGGCGCAGTGGTGGTGGGCACCACCGACCTGGATCACCATCAGGACCTGGACGGCGAACCGCAAACCACAGCGGAGGAGGTTATCTATCTGGTCAAGGGTCTGGCGAGGTTGCTGCCGGCACTCGATTTCTCTCTGCAGCACTGTCGTTCCGCGTGGGCCGGCATCCGTCCGGTTCTCAGCAAGGGCGAGGTCTCGCCCTCTCATGAATCCCGCCAACACATGGTATGGGAAAAGAAAGGCCTGGTAACGGTGACCGGCGGTAAGCTGACCATATTTCGTAAAATGGCCCGCGATGTGCTCAAATCGATGAAGCCCTACTTTACGGAAGTTGCGCTGCCCGACGAGAGCGACCCGGCCTTTTTTCCAATTCCGGATACCCCGGCATCCGACGTCGGGCTTCCGGAGGATTCCTGGCGAATCCTTTGCGGGCGCTACGGATCCAGGGCCACCGAGCTGGTCGCAGAAGCCCGGAAAGAGGATCTGGCGCCGATACCCGACACCCGGACAATCTGGGCGGAGCTTGCCTTCGCGGCACGAAACGAGCAGGTCAAACACCTCGATGACCTGCTGCTGCGCCGGGTGCGTATCGGGCTGCAGTCTCCCCGTGGGGGCAAAGCCCATATGAAACGCATCCAGAAGCTGTGCCGCCCGTACCTCGACTGGAACGGTGCGCGTTGGAAAAATGAAATCAGGCGGTATAGGAGAATCTGGGAATCTGCTTACGCCCTGCCGCCGGGCCTGTCCACACATCTGCCGGACCACAAGCCCGGTGCTATTTCGCGAATCAAACGCCTGCTGGAGATCGTTACCCGTAAAACCCATCGAAGCATTGACCTGCTTTCACTGTAAATCGCCCGGACACGCTAGATGCAAAAATTGGACAAACTGATATTCGTCACGCTTTTTTTTTCCATATTCGCCACTATCACCGGTGTGGGTATCGTGGTGCCCTTGCTGCCGGTATACGCCCATGCTCTGGGAGCCGGTGGTCTTGGCATCGGACTGATATTCGGCGCTTTTTCGATCTCACGGGTATTTTTTCTACCGTATTTCGGAAGTCTCTCGGACAGAAAGGGCCGCAAGCCGTTAATTGTCCCCGGCCTGTTCGCCTACACGCTCGTTTCCATCGCCTTTCTGTTCTCCGATGATGTAACCATCCTGATTGCCGTCCGATTCGTTCAGGGGATTGCCTCCGCCATGCTGCTGCCCGTCATTCAGGCCTATGTGGGAGACATCACGCCCGTCGGAAAAGAGGGAATCACCATGGGCTTGTTCAACATGTCCGTTTTCATAGGGCTCAGCCTGGGACCGGTTCTGGGAGGCGCCATCAACGACCGGTTCGGCCTCGACGCCGCTTTTTTGAGCATGGGCGGCCTGTCGTTCATCGGCTTCCTGCTCAGCCTGTTCCTGTTACCACCGGCGACCGACGAATCTGTCGTGCGCAGGGGCAGATCGCCGGTTAGATGGAAACAGCTGATGATGGATCGGGAGATGGCCGGAATGTTTTTCTTCCGTTTTTCCTATACCCTGTGCATCGGCGTCATCTGGGGATTTCTGCCCGTGCTGGCCAACGCAGAACTATCTCTGTCGAGCGCGGCTATCGGTTTTCTGGTAATGCTCGGTATTTTGATCAGCGGCATTCTTCACGTTCCCATGGGCTGGGTGGCAGACCGGGTGAACAAAAAGATGCTGATCATTGCCGGCGGACTGCTGGTGAGTTACGCGGTTTGGTCTTACACCCATGCAAACAGTTTGCACGACATGGTTTTGGCCAGCGCCCTGTTCGGCGTCGGCGGCGGGATCTGCATGCCGGCCTTAATGGCCACTGCCGTTGTCTCGGGTGAAAAAAACCAGGCGATGGGATCGGTGATGGCGCTGCTGACGATGGCTCACAGCCTGGGCATGCTATCCGGATCGATGGCTGCCGGAATGATGATGGATCTATTCCAACTAAGAACGGCCTTTCCGCTGGGGGCTGTGTTCATGGCACTGGGAACGTTTATATTTTTGGCTTCAACTGCCCGGCGCCGGCTCGCCGGTTCCGCCAAGCCCTCGCCGAAGCTGCCCCGGGAACCTTACACGGTCTATGAAGAAGCGCTTGGTTTGCGCCCGGTTTCCGAAAAATCGGAAGATCCGGATGAGGAATTCAAAACGCTGTAATCGATTGACAATCGGCCTACTTGCATTAACCTTTACCCTAGCGAAAGCGGAACACGGCTTGTCTGTTTCGTTCCGGTTTACAATGCAGCATGATCACGATCTTCGGTGGGCAGACGAATCGGCAGGAAACTATATGACATACAAACGGGATTATTACGAAGTGCTGAGCGTTGGACGCAACGCAGATGACTCCGAAGTCAAAGCCGCTTATCGCCGACTAGCCCTTCAGTATCATCCGGATCGCAATCCAGGCGACAAAGAAGCCGAGGAAAAGTTCAAAGAAGCTGCTGAAGCCTATGAAGTCCTGCGAGATCCGAACAAAAGGAATATCTACAACCAATTCGGCCACCAGGGCCTCGAGGGTAGTGGTTTTTCCGGTTTTGGCGGATTTGAAGACATTTTTGCCAGCTTCGGTGACATCTTTGAAGATTTTTTCGGTTTCGGTCGCAGCCGCCAGTCCGGGAGCAGGTCCCGGCGCGGATCCGACTTGCGCTACGACATGACTCTCAGTTTCATGGAAGCGGCTTTCGGCACGGAAACGGAAATCGATGTGACCAAAGCCGACCGCTGTCCGGCCTGCGGCGGAAACGGCTGCGCGCCCGATACCCACCCGGAAACCTGCAGTCAGTGCCGCGGAACGGGGCAACTGTCGCGCACACAGGGATTTTTTACTGTCAGAACAACCTGCCACGCATGCCACGGCAGCGGCCAGGTGATTGTCGATCCCTGCAAGCAGTGCGACGGTGCGGGTCAGGTAGCGGTCAGAAAAAAGGTGTCTGTGAAAATTCCAGCCGGTGTAGACACCGGATCTCGACTGCGTCTAACCGGGGAAGGCGAAGCCGGCTTGTATGGTGGACCCGGCGGTGACCTGTACGTGTTCATCCACGTCGAACCCCATGAGTTTTTTGAGCGCAACAACACCGATGTGATCTGTCAAATCCCGATTACCTTTGTGCAGGCTGCACTGGGAGGCAAGGTGAATGTGCCTACCCTTACCGGTGAAAAGTCGGTTGATTTCAAAAAGGGAATTCAGCCCGGTGACCTGGTCCGTCTGAGGGGAGAAGGTATCCCGTCACTGCGACATGGAAACCGCGGCGATCAAATCATCCAGTGGGACATCCGAACGCCAAGCCACCTCAACAAAAAACAAGAGGAACTGCTGCGGGAGTTTACCAGGCTCGAAACCCGCAAGCTCTCGACAAAGATTAAAAACATCCTCAAGGGAGAAAATCTGGAAGCCATCTGAAGCCGGTGGCCGGGCATTGCTGAGCGCTACCAGCCATACGGCTGTTCCGGATAAATCGGATCGAGAATGTTTCTGAGGACCCTGTAAAATGTTTGAACTGAAAGTCGTCACGCACTTTGCCGCCGCCCACCAGTTGAAAATGGTGGCGGAAAAATGCGAAAACCTTCACGGACACAACTGGAAAATTGAAGTGTTCTTGGCCGGCGAAACACTCAACACGGCGGGGATCTTGATCGATTTTGGCGAGATCAAACAGCACGTGGCCCGCATCATGAAACAGTTGGATCACCGATTCCTGAACGAAACTCCCCCGTTTAACAACGGAACCCCTCCCTCCTCCGAAAACATTGCCCGGTTTGTCGCAACCGAGCTTCAGGCCGCCCTCCAGGAACCGGCGGTGAGGGTCAGCCGCGTTTCGGCCTGGGAGTCCGAAAACGCCTGCGCAACTTACATCCCAAGCTGAAGAGCTTGCCGGTTGTTACCGTTCTTACCGGATGAAATCATTGATCGTCCTGATTTCGTGGAACATCCCGCTTTTCATTCAGGCATATCGACGTCTATTGGTTTGCGAAACTGTTATCCAATCCGGTTGAACGCAGATCCTCAGGATTCTATTCCCCTTTTTTGTACCACTGCAACAACTCATCGCGGGTGACCAGCGCGGACACATCGGCCACATGCTGCCGAATGTTCTCCAGACCGCCCTCCTGCCGATCCACTAAAATAACCGCTTTCACGACCGCCAACCCCTCCAAACGCGCTCTTTCAATCGCTTTGACGGTCGACCCGCCGGTGGTGGCCACATCATCGATGATGGCCACCTGCTGCCCGGGCCGGACGTCCCCTTCCACCCATTTGACGATGCCGTGGTCTTTTTGCGTCTTACGGATCGAGAATGCATTGATATACGGACCCTTGAGCGCGGATGCAAACGCGGTGGCCACGGCAATCGGATCCGCACCGAAGGTAAGACCCCCAACGGCCTCGATCCCCTGATTTTTGACGGCATCCAAGACCAGGTTGCCGACCAGAAACAATCCCCTCGCACTGAGGGTGGTCGGTTTGCAATTGACGTAAAACCGGCTCATTCTCCCGGAAACGAGCTTGAACACCGGCTCTTCGCTGTACTGAAAAGATTTTTTACAGAGCAGTTCAATCAGTTCCTGCTTCATGGAAACGCCTCCCTACTGTTTCGACAAACTCACCGGGTCGGACACATACTATCAATCGGAACCGTGGTATCCTCCGGATTTTAACAGGCGATACCGGTGGATCATGAAGAAACGGTTGATTTTGAACGGCCGATTGGATATAAAAAGCCTCCACCAAAATGGAAGAAGCCGGTTCATGGGATTCAGTGGAGGCTTTGAGCAAGGAAAACCGGGCACGGCACTCCTTGAACTCACCGTTTCCATATCAACTAACGTATAACAGGTCAATCCGAAAACCCCGGAGACTACCATGCACCGAGTGAACAACTGGAAAACCAATTGTCTGCGCGCCCGATTTTTCTGTCTGCCGATACTGCTGCTGTGCGGATTGCTGCAGCTCCCCGCTGTCAGCGCCCAGGAGTCAGGGCGGACCATGACCCTTCTGGAGGCTGTCGACATCGCGCTGACAGCCAACCTGGAACTGCAAAAATCGCGCAAAGAAATCGAAGCCGCCGAAGCGGTCAAAAAGGCCCAGCGAACTTTTTTCTACCCCACCTTCAATGCCACCTATCAGGCCATCCGCACCGACCAGGAGGCTCAGTTCGGCGCGGCGATCAGCGGCCTCGGACAGCTGCGGAGTGAATACAACCTGACCGCCAACGTCTCACAGCCGATCTTTCAGGGATTCTCCCTGCTCAATCAATACGAGATCGCAGATCTCGGGCTGGATGTGGCGCAGCTCAATCGAAAATTGAATCGGCTGGCGGTCATTTTTCTGGCCAAAGAAGCCTATTTTCAGGTGCTGAAAACCGGAAAACTCAGGCAGGTGGCAGCCGACTCGGTCAAAGTGCTCGAGTCCCAGGTAGAGGTGGCACGCAATTTTTATGAAGTGGGAATGACGCCCCTTAACGATCTGCTGCAAACACAGGTGGAGCTGGCCAACACCCGGCAGGAACTGATTGTGGCTCAAAACAACCTCGCTGTGGCCAAGTCCC
>JAHEIV010000138.1 GCA_024639205.1 Deltaproteobacteria bacterium
ACGTGCGGGTCGTCCGTTTGCCGCGGCACGGCGCCTCGTGTCCGATCGGCATCGGTGTGAGCTGCAGCGCAGATCGCAATATTACCGCCAAGATCACCCGGGAGGGCATCTTTTTGGAACAGCTGGACACCAACCCGGCGGCATACCTGCCGGAGCCGACGCAAACAGAGGCACCGGCCGTGCGGATCGATCTGAACCGGCCGATGAGCGGGATCCGGGCCGAGTTGAGCAAACACCCCGTTGCCACGCGTCTGCTGTTGACCGGCAGCATTGTGGTCGCCAGGGACATCGCCCACGCCAAACTGCAAGAACGGCTGGATCAGGGGGAAGGCCTTCCCCGATACGTCAAAAATCACCCGATCTATTATGCCGGGCCGGCCAAAACACCGGAGGGTCATCCTTCCGGATCTTTCGGGCCGACCACCGCCGGCCGCATGGATTCGTATGTCCCGACATTTCAGCAGCAGGGCGCTTCCCTGGTGATGCTCGCCAAGGGCAACCGGTCCCCGATTGTCACCGAGTCCTGCAAGAAATACGGCGGCTTTTACCTGGGTTCCATCGGCGGCCCGGCGGCCCGGCTGGGAAAAGACTGCATCACCGCTGTGGAGTTGATCGAATATCCGGAGCTGGGGATGGAGGCCATCTACCGGATCACGGTCCAGGACTTTCCGGCCTTTATCATCGTCGATGACAAGGGAAACGACTTTTTCTCGGGCCTGCTTTAGGCTCGCATGGGCAACCCTGTGCGCCCTGCGATTCGCCAGTGTCATATTCACATTTTATCTATTCATTAATTGAATGACCTTCATAATTTATTGCTTTACAAATTTCGCCGTTTACCGTAATTGTCAAAATTTGATTTGAGCCTATCAAGGCCAACGAAAATCATCGACTCGTAGTCGAAAAACCATCATAAAGGAGCAGTTTTATGGCCAAAGAGATGAAAACCATAGACGGCAACACGGCTGCGGCACATGTGGCCTATGCCATGAGTGATGTGGCAAACATTTACCCGATCACCCCCTCCTCACCGATCGGAGAAATCGCCGACGAATGGGCCGCCAGCGGCCGCAAGAACATATTCGGGCAGACGATGACCGTCCGTCAGATGCAGTCCGAGGCCGGTGCGGCCGCCGCCGTTCACGGCAGTCTGGCGGCCGGAGCGCTGACGACCACATTTACCGCCTCCCAGGGTCTGTTGCTGATGATACCCAACATGTACAAGATGTCCGGTGAACTGCTTCCCGGCGTGATGCACGTCACCGCGCGTGCGATTGCCGCCCACGCCCTCTCGATCTTCGGCGACCACCAGGACGTGATGGCTGTGCGCCAGACCGGTTTTGCACTGCTGGCCTCCGCCTCGGTCCAGGAGGTAATGGACCTGGGCCTGGTGGCTCACCTGGCAGCCATCGAATCGAGCATTCCCTTTTTGCATTTTTTTGACGGTTTTCGCACCTCCCACGAAATCCAGAAAATCGAGATGATCGAATACGAGGACATGGCCAAGTTGGTCAACCGGGAGGCCCTTGCCCGATTCCGGTCCCGGGGCACGAACCCGGAACGACCGGAGCTGCGCGGAACCGCCCAGAATCCCGACATTTATTTCCAGGGCCGTGAGGCGGCCAACACCTACTATCTGAATGTCGCAGGCATCGTTGAGGCAGCCATGCAAAAAGTCGCCGCGCTGACCGGCAGATCCTATAAGCTGTTCGACTATATCGGTGCCGCCGATGCGGACCGGGTCATTGTATCGATGGGCTCTTCCTGCGAGACCATCGAGGAGGTCGTCAACCACCTGACCGCCCGGGGCGAGAAAATCGGACTGGTCAAAGTGCGGCTCTATCGTCCGTTTTCCACCGAGCAACTGCTGGCGGTGCTTCCCAAAACGGCTCAAACCATCACGGTCCTTGACCGAACCAAGGAACCGGGCGCCATCGGTGACCCCCTTTATATGGACGTGTGCACGGCTCTTATGGAAAGCAAACTGACCCCAACGGTTGTAAACGGTCGCTACGGGCTCGGTTCCAAAGAATTCAACCCGGCCATGGTCAAGGCGGTCATCGACAACATGTCCGCCCAAACCCCGAAAAACCATTTCACGGTCGGCATCGTCGATGACGTGACTCACACATCCCTGGAAGTTGAATCGGGCTTTGACGTAGCGCCGGCCGGAACGGTGCAATGCAAGTTCTGGGGCCTGGGGGCCGACGGTACCGTGGGCGCCAACAAGAGCGCCATCAAAATCATCGGTGACAACACCGAGATGTATGCCCAGGCGTACTTTGCCTATGACTCCAAGAAATCCGGCGGGGTGACCATCTCCCACCTGCGCTTTGGCCAGACGCCCATTCAATCCACATATCTGATCGATTCGGCCGATTACATCGCTTGCCACAAGGACAACTACGTGGACATTTACGATGTGCTGGACGGGATCAAGGAAGGCGGCACCTTCGTGCTCAACTCGGCCTGGTCGATAAAAGAAATGGACGAGAAACTGCCCGCAGAGATGCGACAGACCATCGCCCGCAAGAAGCTCAAATTCTATAATATCGATGCGGTCAAAATTGCCGGGGAAGTCGGCCTGGGGGGCCGCATCAACATGATCATGCAGACGGCCTTCTTTAAGCTGGCCAATGTATTGCCAGTGGATGAGGCCATCAAACTGCTCAAGAAGGAAATCGAGAAGTTGTTCGGTCTGAAAGGCGAAAACATCGTGCGCATGAACCATGCGGCGGTCGACAAGACCCTCGACAACCTGGTGGAGATCGAATATCCCGCGTCCTGGGCGGAGGGCACCGGCGGATCCGGGGCTGAAAAAGCAGAGCCGGATTTTGTCAAAAACGTGATGCGGCCGATTCTATCCCAGCAGGGTGACAAACTGCCGGTCAGCGCATTTGCTCCGGACGGCATATTCCCGGTGGACACCTCCAAGTACGAAAAACGGGGAGTGGCCATCAATGTTCCGGAATGGATCATGGACAATTGCATCCAGTGCAACCAGTGCGCCATGGTCTGCCCGCATGCGGCGATCCGACCGTTTCTGGTTACCGACGATGAAGTGCAGAAAGCTCCCGCGGGTTTTGAGGCCAAAAAAGCGGTGGGCAAGGAGCTGAAAGAGTACAATTTTCGGATCCAGGTCGACGCTCTCGACTGCTATGGCTGCGGCAACTGCGCTGACATCTGCCCGTCAAAAAAGAAAGCCCTGGTGATGAAACCGCTGGAAACCCAGACCCAACTGCAGGTCCCCCTGTGGGAATATTCCATGGAGCTTCCGGTGCGCGACGACCTGGCCAAACGCAACAGCTTAAAGGGCAGTCAGTTTTGTCAACCGCTGCTGGAGTTCTCCGGTGCCTGTGCCGGATGCGGCGAGACACCCTACGCCAAGCTTCTGACCCAGTTATATGGCGAACGGATGGTGATCGGAAACGCCACCGGATGCAGCTCCATCTGGGGAGGATCCGCTCCGGCCATTCCGTATTGCGTCAACCGCGATGGATTCGGACCCACCTGGGGCAACTCGCTGTTTGAAGATCCGGCCGAGTTTACCTACGGCATGTTTTTGGGCGTCTTTCAACAGCGGCGCAAACTCGCGGATCTGGTCGGCCAGGCCCTGGAGGCCGGCGTGGCCGCCGAAGTAAAAGCGGCGCTGCAGGGATGGCTGGACAACCAAAGGGATCCCGCTGGATCCCGTCAATACGGGGATCAGCTCAAAGCGTTGCTTTCCAAGCACGCAGACAACGCCCTGCTGCAGGAGATCAGCACCATGTCCGGGTTGTTCACCAAAAAATCCTTCTGGGTGTTTGCCGGAGACGGCGCCGCCTACGACATCGCTTACGGCGGGATCGATCATGTGATGGCCACCGGTGAAGATATCAACATCCTCGTGATGGACACCGAAGTATACTCCAACACCGGTGGGCAGTCCTCCAAGGCCACTCCCACCGGATCGGTGGCCAAATTCGCGTTTTCCGGGAAAAAGACCACCAAAAAGGACATGGGGGCCATGATGATGAGCTACGGTTACGTGTACGTGGCTTCCGTGGCCATGGGGGCCAACAAGCAGCAGTTGATGAAAGCGGTCGTTGAAGCCGAAGCGTATGACGGACCCTCCATCATTCTGGCATACTCGCCGTGTATCAACCACGGAATCATGCGCGGAATGGGCCGCAGCCAGGATGAGGAAAAACTGGCCGTTCAAAGCGGTTACTGGCCGCTGTACCGTTTTAATCCCCAACTGCGACTGGAAGGCAAGAACCCCTTTGTACTCGATTCCAAAGAGCCGGACGGCAGCCTGAAAGAATTTTTGTCCGGTGAGGTGCGCTATGCCTCCTTGAAGAGGTCATTCCCGCAGGAAGCCGATACGCTGCAGGCACGCCTGGAAGAAGAAGTCACCGCGCGGTACCGGCAGCTGCAGGTGCTGGCCGATCCAACGGCTGTATGCGAAAAGCCCGAGGAGGTGACCGCAGACTAGATTGGCGGCAATTCTTTTCTAAAAAGTGCTGCACCAAAGTAAATACCAAAGGCCATTCGAATCTACCGGATGGCCTTTTTTATGTGCGTCCGGCCCAGCCAACCGCTTGGTGCTGACTGACCCGGGGACCAACCCCGCGATGGAATGACCTGCTGGCAGCAACAGGGCATTTAATTTTAGGCCTTGATCCGAGCGGCCATATGCGGGTAGTGTTTTTTGGAAGTGATGGTTTCCGACGCAGCCGAAAGGGAGGCATAAATGGATCAGCAGACAAAAAAGGTCGACGGATTTCGATTCATGCCGCCGGGTCTGGCCGCATGGGTGCAAACCTTTATCCCGGAAGAGGAATTCAGCGGACCGATTCCCTGGACACCGTTGCCGCGGCCTCTAGACCAGGCCACGCTGGCACTTGTAACCAGTGCCGGTATCAGCTGCAAGTCGGATCCGCCTTTCGATATGCAGCGCGAAAAGCGCGATCCCACCTGGGGAGATCCGACCTACCGGAGCATCCCCAGGGACACCGCAGCTGCGGATTTCGATGTCCGTCATCTGCACATCAACACCGACTACATCCGCAAGGACCTGGACGTGATGCTGCCGCTGAAAAGAATGGCGGAATTCGAAGCCGAGGGCATCATCGGTCACCTGGCACCAACCGCGTATTCGTTTTATGGATTTCAGTGGCAAAACCAGCGATTCATCGACCAGGCGATCCGGCCGATGGTGCCGAAGATGAAAGCAGAGAAGGTGGAGGCCGTTTTACTGACCCCGGCCTGACCGTTCTGCTGCCAGTCCGTGGGACTGGCCGCCCGGGTGCTGGAGGAAGCCGGATTCACGACGGTCATTCTGACGCCCACTCACGAATTCAACCGCGCGGTGGGCATACCGCGAACGGTAGCATTGGAATATCCATACGGTCGGCCGATCGGAGAGGTGGGGGATGCAGCCGGGCAGCGGCAGGTGCTGCAGGCAACCCTGGCAGTTCTGGAAGATGCGCAGGTCCCCGGGCAGGTGAAGCACCTGCCGTTCCAGTGGATGGAGGATCCCAGGGATACGCATTGGCATCCGCCTGAAATGAGCCCGATCGTAACGGCCCATCTGGCTGACATCAAGCGGGCAAAAGAACGCCAGGAAGAACGCCGTTGAAATGACGCCGAATCGATCCGATAAAGCCGTTCAGGAATGCCGGCGATGCGGCACTTGCTGTAAAAAGGGGGGCCCGGCGCTGCACGTTGAAGATCGCGATCTGGTGGAAAACGGCCAGCTGCCGCTTACGGATCTGTACACCCTGCGCCGGGGGGAAATGGCCCGGGACAATGTCCGCGGAACACTGCAGCCGCTGAAGGAGGAGATCATCAAGGTAAAAGCCCGCCAGGCCGGCGGCTGGACCTGTCGCTATTACGCCGATCATCGAGAGACCTGCCGGATCTATTCCACCCGGCCGATTGAATGCCGCGCCCTGCAATGTTGGGATACCCGGGAAATCGAGCGGATGTACGCGCTGGGACGGCTGTGTCGAAAAGACCTCCTGGAGCGGTTGGATGGTCTCTGGGATCTGGTCGAGGAACACGAAAGACGTTGCAGCTACGAGAAACTCGATCGATTCACGCGGCAGCTGAAAAAGGATGGAAACGAAATAGACGCGGATAAAGTCCTGGAAATCCTTCAATACGACACCGAGCTGCGGAATCTGGTGATCGAGAGAGGCGGCCTCGATCCGCAGATGCTCGATTTTCTGTTCGGCCGCCCCCTGGCGAAGACCGTCGATCAGTTCGGAATCCGGCTGGAACGGAAGGGAGCAAAGATCACCCGGCTGGTTTTTAACGCATCACCGGCTGCCGGGAGACAAACGGACCGGGCAAAAGCGAGTAAATAAATACGGCAATCCCGCCTGCAGCAGGAATCAACCACCTTATCCGGGGTTTTGACGCTGCCGCTATCGTCCCCGAGCCATATGCTCTTCCACCAGCTCTTCGATGTCTTCCAGCGTGTCGTCGTCGGTCAGGGGGTTGATCTCCTCCGCTTCCTCGATCGTTTCCAGCGCCTGGGTTTCGTCCGCCGACATCCGGTCGGAGACCGACCGGTTCGGGAAATCCATATCGCCCCAGATGTGCTTTCCGTATTTCAAATACCCCATGACGTTGTTGAGGCGGGCATCCACATTGGTCATCACCGGGCGCACGTTGCCGGCGATAAGCGGCTGCAAGTACTGGGCCAGCTCCATGCTGCCGCCGCCGGTCAGCACAATCGTGTCGATATCCCAGTCCTCGGCCCACAGGCGGTCGATGTCGTTGGCGATGTTGGCGGCGAGCTGGGAATAGACCTGGTCCCTGATTTTGGCAAAGTTCAAACCGTGCCCCTTCATCTTGATGGTGCCGGACTCCGCTGCATTATAGAGGCGGTAGAGCTGAACATTGACACCGCATTTTTCCCGCAGCTTGTTGGAGATGATGCTGAAAGCTTTGGAGATGCCGGTATCCATCGTACGGCTGCCCCGGTCGATGTATCGCAGTTTGTCCATGATGGTAAAATCGGTTGTTCGAAAGCCGATGTCCACCACTCCGATCTTTTGACGGGCCAGATCCTTATTGATAATTTTACCATGATCGTCCATCAACAGGTTTAAAATGCTCCCCAGCGGCTGCGGTACCATGCGCACCTTGTTGATGTAGATCTCTTTGCTGATTCTGCCGCCGTCGGGCTGGTGGTAAAGCACCTTATGGTGTCCGGTAAGGATTTCGTTAAATCGCTCGTGGTTGTTTTTGAAATGCCCGATGGGCAGGCCGGAGACGACGTTGATGGGGACATTGATTTCGGCGTCCTTGTCCTGGAAAACCCCGGTTACGGTCAATGCCAGGATCTTTACGAATTCATTGATCAGTTTTTCCTGGTCCAGGGTGAAGTTCAGAACGTTGGACTGTTGCTCGGCCAGGTCGCCGATGAAATAGGCTTTTCCGTCGATGGTGACATTGAAGAAGTCGCTGATCCCCTGAGGCCCGAAATCCATCCAGAACTGCAGATCGGA
>JAHEIV010000139.1 GCA_024639205.1 Deltaproteobacteria bacterium
CGCAGCCGTTCGATGAGAAAATGGCCCTGAACACCTTCCGTGGATTCGAGGCCATCACCGATGCCCTGATGAAACACTGACCTCCCCGCCGCCCGGGTTCAGCAATGGGCAGATCAATAAAACTGATTCCGATTGTTACGGTGTTTACTCGATAATTCGTGATTACTCGGATTCCAACCGGTAACGCCGGACTCCGTCTCCAGCTCTTGCCGTAAGCAACTTGGCCAGCCGCGCCGAACCGATCTTCTTTCGTTTTTCGACCGCACCTTGACTACCGGTGTCGACTTTATTATCCCTGAATCTTGTATGCAAACGGATAGAACTCGCAAGTGCCGGCAGAGCAGATAAAAGGAGCCGTTTGGTTGAATCGATCCGGAAGAATAAATGGTAAGATACAGGCCTGCATCGTGCTGGGGCTGGCGGTTGTGCTGCTGCAGTTTTTCCCGGCAGTTCACCCGGTCGGCGCTCAGCCGGTCGAGGACCCTCCCACCGACCGGATCATGGTCAAAGACCAAATCCTGAAGGTCCGAATCATTCGGTTCGATGCCAACGGTATCACCTACCGGAGTGAATTCGGCAAGGGAGTCATAACGACCACTTACGCCGATCTCGAAGGAGTGTCCTCGCGGTCCGCTTTTCGGATTGTTTACGGCGACGGCAACGAGGCGGTGGGCCGCCTGCTCGGATTCGAGGAAGGCCGCCTGATGATCGGCGACAGCCCGACAACCGTCATTCACGTTCCGGTGGAGGGAATTCAGGTCTGTGTGCTGGCCAAGGATTACTATGGGTCCTGGTGGACCCGTATGAATACAGATTACCGTCATTGGAAAGCCGATTTGAGTCTCGGCGTCAATTACGAGCAGGGCGCCGTCGAGAAAAGAAAGCTCGAATTCGGTCTATCGCTCACCCGGCGCAAGCGACCGACCCGTTTTGTTTTCGACTTTCGCTATGCATTCGAAATTCAAAAAACCGTCGACAACCCCGAAGAAACCACCAAAGACGAGTTCGACACGTTTCTGCTCGGAGAATATGACATTTACAAGAAACAATACCTTTTCATCCGTCCGGCTGCAGAACGCGACCTCCCCCGCTTGATCCAACTTCGAACCTATCCGGCCGCAGGCATCGGCTATCGAGTAATAGATGAAGAGCGCCGCAGGCTGTTCTTTCCCATCGGCATCGGATACGTGAATGAAGATTTCGTTGGTTTCGGCACTGACTCGTATGCCAGTGCGTACTTCGGTGTGGAAGGGCTGTACGAATTCAGCAACGGATTGGTGCTGGCCGGAAATATCCTGTATATGCCCGATATCTCGGACCCGGGACAGAATTGGTTGTTTCGCTGGCGAATCGACTTTAGCGTGCCGATATATGACCCCCTGGCCCTGCGGCTGCGCGTCCGGGAAGAAAACGACAACAACCCGGACCCGGCAGTGGGTGACAACAAGTTTACCACCACCCTGGCCCTGGTTTTCCGCTTCTGAAAACGGCATGAAAAATGCTTCCAGAGGTGCAGCGGTGCAGCACCGGTCGGATGCCCTGCTTTTGGGTGCCCCCTGCCGGGATGAGTTGCCTTTTATCCTCCAGCAGAAGATTCTGGGTCGTTTTCGTTTCCGCTGCGGTAGAAATGTATTTCGGCTTTTTCCAGGGTGGCCAGCCCGCTCGTGATGCTGCCGTCGATCAGCTTGATGAATGTTTCGAGCTTTTCGCGAACATCCACAATTTCGATCAGGATGGGCAGATCCTCTGACAGGCGCAGGATTTTGGAGGTGTGGATGCGGCTGCTGGCCCCAAAGCCCATCATGCCGCGAAAAACCGTCGCCCCGGCAAGGCCCTCGGCCTTGGCTTTCAATACAATCCATTCGTAAAGCGGTTTTCCCTCGCGTCTGTCGCTCTCACCGATCATGATGCGCAGCAAATACCCCTGTTCGGCAATCATCGTTCCTATCTCCATATCAATGATGTGGCATAACGCCCGACAACCACCGCGCTGATGCAAAGCAGAAAATGCAGCACGATGTTCAACACTGCCAATCCCTGGTTGCTGCCGCGGATCAACTCCAGGGTCTCATTGGCAAAGGTCGAAAACGTCGTAAATGCGCCCAGCACACCGATGAAAAGAAACATGCGGGTATTGGCAGAAAACAGACTGCGGGTGTCGGCCAGATACGCAAGGCCGCCGATCAGAAAGCAGCCGATGACATTTACCGCGATGGTGCCATACGGAAAGGCGATGCTCTTCGAAAGATTTTGTACCCCGCCGCCGACCGCATACCGCAATACCGCTCCTACAAATCCCCCCAAACCGATCAACAAGAGTTTTGTCATTGTTCGGCTCCTAAAACCTGGATTGTGCACGAGTCGGAGGTTTTGATATGCAAAGCACCCAAGGGCGAAGCCATCGTGCACGATTGCAAGTCATTCATAACGCAGCAGATGGAAAATTCCGGCTCGCCCGCAGCGTGAAGATTAATGAGAACCAATCGACGATCATCCTTTTACCTTATCTGGTATTTGGCCTTGCTGCTTCTGATGTCTAAAAAAGCTGGATTTATACGTATTCCAATTTCTCATTAATTTCCATGCAGGATTCGGGGAAAAATTCACATGCAGGCAACCCGGCTTCCGGTCCTGCCGCCCATCGCCACTTTCACTTGCGCATCTGTTTGAAGGTGTTGATCAACCCGTTGGTGGAGCAATCGTGGGAATCGACCGGCAAATCATCGTCGAGCTCCGGCAGAATTTTGACGGCCAGCTGCTTGCCGAGCTCGACACCCCATTGGTCGAAGCTGAAGATATTCCAGATCACTCCCTGTACGAAGATCTTGTGCTCATACATGGCGATCAGGCTGCCCAAGACCTTCGGTGTCAGCTGCGCAAACAGGATCGAGTTGGTCGGCCGGTTGCCTTCAAACACCTTGTGAGGGGATAGTTCGGCGATTTCCTCGTCCGTTTTGCCGGCGGCTTTCAATTCGCCGACAACTTCCCCGGCCGTTTTACCGTTCATCAGCGCCTCGGTCTGCGCGAAAAAGTTGGACAACAAAATCTTGTGGTGCTCGCCGACCGGATTGTGGCTGACGGCCGGCGCCAGAAAGTCGGCCGGAATTATCCTGGTTCCCTGATGGATGAGCTGATAGAATGCGTGCTGACCGTTGGTGCCCGGCTCGCCCCAGATGATCGGCCCCGTCTGGTGGGACACCCTGTTGCCGCTGCGATCGGTGGATTTACCGTTGCTTTCCATGTTGCCCTGTTGAAAATAAGCCGCAAACCGATGCATGTACTGATCATATGCAAGAATCACTTCGGTTTGCGTGCCGAAAAAGTTGTTGTACCAGATGCCGATCAGCGCCAGGACAACCGGGATATTTTCCTCCCAGGGGGTCTGGCGAAAATGGGTATCCATCTCGTGGGCTCCCTGCAGCAGCTCGATGAAATTATCAAAGCCGACATAGCAGGCGATGGAAAGACCGATGGCGGACCAAAGCGAGTAACGCCCCCCCACCCAGTCCCAGAAGACGAACATGTTTTCCGGATCGATGCCGAACGCCACCACTTTTTCCTCGTTGGTCGACAGGGCCACAAAGTGTCTGGCCACGTGTGACGGCTCTCCGGCCTGGTCCAGAAACCACTGCCGGGCGGTAAACGCATTGGTCATGGTCTCCTGGGTGGTAAAGGTCTTGGAGGCGATCATAAACAGGGTGCGGCCGGGTTGCAGCCGCTTGAGCGTTTCGCTGATGTGCGTGCCGTCGACGTTGGAGACAAAGTGGACCTGCAGGTTCGGGTCTGCATATGGCCGCAGGCACTCGGTCACCATGACCGGCCCCAGGTCCGATCCGCCGATGCCGATGTTGACGATATCCGTAATCGTTTCGCCGCCGTAGCCTTTCCACTGGCCGCTTCGAATTTTTTCGGAAAAATCCGCCATCTTTTTCAGCACTGCATTGACCCCGGGCATGACATCGCGGCCATCCGGTGAAATCGGGGTGCCTGGCCGGTTGCGCAACGCCACGTGGAGCACGGCCCGATCTTCGGTTCGATTGATCTTCTCCCCGTTGAACATGCTGTCGATCGCCTGGCGCAGCCCAGTTTCCTCGGCAAGCTTTCGCAGCAATGTCATCGTCTCATCCGTCACTCGGTTTTTAGAGGTGTCCACGAGGATGTCGTTGAACCGAATCGAGAACTTCTCAAAGCGGCCGTCATCCCGGGCAAACAAATCCCGCATGTGGACATCCTTGATTTTTTCATAGTGTTCGGAGAGCTGTCGCCAGCTGTCGGTTGTGGTCGGATCGAGTTTTTTCAGCATCGGTCTACCCCTTCCTGATATGGCCATCCTCTTTGATTGCGGCCATCCTCTCACCGGATTGCGGGTGAGGGAACCCCTTGGTGCGGCGCCTGATAGCGGATCCTGGCAGCTACCGGATGCCGATCGGCAGGCATCCGGATGGCTCATTCGACGATTCAGACCCGGATCGAACCGCTCAGTTCCGGGTCAGCCAAACATACTGATACGGCTGTAGCTCAACAGACAGGGTATCGACGGTTTGATTGGACAGCAAATCGATCACCGGGCCGGAGACACCGATATCGGCCAGCATAAAATGCATCCGCTCGCCGGATACGTTGGTAACGGCCCACAGCGTCTGTTCGGCCGCCTCGCGCCGGATGGTAAACAGCCGCGGGCTGAGATCCAGTATCTCGAAAGCCGCGTTGGGATGAAACGCCGGTTGTTTTTTCCTGGTTTTGATCAGATGGCTGTATGGATAAAACACCCTGGCTCGAAACGAGTCCTGGTCTTTCAACTGCTTGCGTACCTGATCGGCATCTAGCTTTTCCCGGTTGATGGTGCGGGCCCGGCCGGTCTGTTTTACGCCTTCTGTCCAGTTGCGGGAGCCGAGCAGACTCTGGATGTAGCTGGCCGGCACCCCGGGCAGCACGTATTGAACGGCCTGAGAGGCCAGAAATTTTTCCGCCCGATCCGATGCCGGATCGCCAAGAATTGCATCCACGTAAGTGATATTCAACTCGTAGGCGCTGTCGGTGCCGTCCGGGTTGCGTTTGGTGGAAACCTGACCGCCGTTGGAGCGCACGATGTCCACGAGTGCATCCAGCTCCCCGGGCGGCAGGATGCCCTCCAGTGGACGCACCCCGATGCCGTCGTGGGAGGCCGTGAAATTGAAAAACGTGGTGGTTTCCGATTCCAGCTGCAGGCCGGCGGCCCATTCGGATAACAATTGTGCATCCTGTTTGGCAAAGGCGTGAAACAACAACGGCGGCAGCGTAAAATTGTACACCATCTGGGCTTCATCCCGCCCGTTGCCGAAATAACTGATGTTCTCGGCGTGGGGTACGTTGGTCTCGGTGAGAATCATTACCTCCGGTGCGACGATGTCGAGCACCGCCCGGAACAGCTTGACCATGTCGTGGGTCTGGGTAAGATGGATGCAGGAAGTGCCGATCTCTTTCCATAAATAGGCGATGGCATCCAGGCGCAGGATACCGGCGCCTTTATCAGCGTACAGCAGCAGCGCCTCGATCATCTTCTCCAGCACATCGACGCTTTTGAAATTGAAATCGATCTGATCGGCACTGAAAGTGGTCCACAGATGAACGCTGCTGCCGTCGTTTTTTTTAAATTCACTCAACAAAGGCAGTGACCGGGGCCGCGTCACCATCGACAGATCCGTTAAAGGATCCACCTCGATGGCAAAATCGTTATAGCCGTCTTTTCCGGCCAGGTAATTGGCGAACCACTGCCCTTCCGAGGAAAAGTGATTGACCACATAATCGAACATGAGCTGAAAATCGCTTCCGATGGTGGAAACATCTTCCCACGTGCCCAGATCCGGGTCGATGCGATGAAAGTCTTTTACGGAAAAGCCGTCATCGGAAGACCACGGAAAAAACGGAAGAAAATGAATGGTGGAGACCACACCTTTAAGGTAGCTGTTGGCAAAATCGTGCAGGGTCTTTATGGGCGCTTCACCGGCTTTCGTCAGCGAATCGCCGTAGGTGATCAACACCACATCGTCCTGGGAGAAAAACCCGGATTCTTTAGGAGTTGGTTTGGAATAGCGTTCCACGAGCGCTGCAATGCGCTCCAGCGCCCGGGAGGCGGTATTTTCACCGTAAATCCGATTCAACAGCAACTTCACATGTTCGACATCGCGCATGGTCTGCTCCCTTTCACAACCCCCGAAAAAGCTGCGCACAGGATAAGCGGCGGTCGATCCTACTTATCACAGCTTTCACAGCCGTCTTCTGTTCTTACCTCGCAGCGCTGCTGCACAAAGTGATGCAAGGTTCGCTGAAGAACCGAGAACGAAAAATAGGTGCAGGCCACCCGGTAATTGTGTTCGACGATCTCCCTGCACAGCTCCGGTCTGGAGAGCACCTTTCGCGTTTCTTCCACTGCGGACTGGGTGACGTATCCATCCAGTTCGATGGCCCGAAACCCTTTGGGCTGGATGTCCTTGGAGTAGATGGAGTAGCGGTTGACGACAACCGGTTTCCGGAAATAGACCGCCTCCAGAAAGGCGTTGCCGAACCCTTCGATCGTCGATGGGTAGGTCACCAGATCCGCATGGGGGTACACATCATCCAGGGTGTAGATTTTTCTTCCGTCACCGGTCATGCCGCGCTGCTCGTTGATTATCTCGGAGACAAACACCGTGTTGACTTTCATGATCTCGGAGTACTCTTTCAGTCGCAGCTCGTAATCGTATCCCTCGTCGCCGGAGGCATGTGAAATGATCAGCCTGGCCTTCAGACCGAGGCGGTGCACCAGTTCGATGGCGTGTTCGATGCCCTTGCGGGCCACCACCCGGGTGGGCTGCAGAACGAACAGTTCGTCCTCTTCGATGCCCAGCGCCTGGCGAACGTCGGAAGTATAATCGTCCGGCGGCGGTGGCGGGTTTTCAAAATCCATGATGTTGGGGATGACCGTTGACGATATGCCGGTTCGCAGGCTCAGCTGCTCGTCGGCAAAGGAGTTGATCACCACGTGCTCGGCAGACGGCAGGTTGGGCGGAAACGCCGCCCGCAGGTAGTCCGACACGCAGTTGTTCATGAAGCGATCCCGCTCCCAGTAAAAATCGTGATGGTGGGCAATGGTCGGGATGTTGGTTTCGGCAATCACCTCGGTGAGGGCCAGTCCCAGCGGGATGTGGATGGGAATGGTCAGCGCGTTCTGGGGAACGATCAGGTCGATGTTATATTTCTCGATAAACGCATAGAGGTGATCTTTGAGCAAAGACTTGAGGCGCCCGATTTTCCGGGTCGTATCCCGTCCGCGCGGCTTCAGGGTGTTAAAACACCGCTGGTGGATGGCCGCCACCTGCGGGTGCTTGAAATGTGCCTCGTCAACCAGATAGGAGCGTTCCGGCGGGCGGTCGAGTTCACCGGCAAAATAAAAGCAGTTCAAGCCTTCTGTTTCGAAGATCTTCGCCCACTTGA
>JAHEIV010000140.1 GCA_024639205.1 Deltaproteobacteria bacterium
AGGCGATGCTGTACGGCACCGGGTTAAAAGAGGTCGACATGGGGAAAGCCCAGGTGGGCATCTGCAGCGTCTGGTTTGAAGGCAACACCTGCAACATGCACCTCAACGACCTGGCTGAACATGTGAAAGAAGGTGTGACGGCCGCCGGACTGGTGGGGATGCGCTTTAACACCGTCGGTGTCAGCGACGGCATCTCCATGGGCACCGAAGGAATGAGCTATTCTCTGCAGTCCCGGGACCTGATTGCCGACTCCATCGAAACGGTCATGCGCGCGCACTGGTACGACGCCAACATCTCCATTCCCGGCTGCGACAAGAACATGCCCGGCTGCATCATCGCCATGGGACGCCTGAATCGGCCCGCATTGATGATTTACGGCGGCACCATCAGAGCCGGCGATCACGGCGGTGAAAAAATAGACATCGTCTCGGCATTTCAAAGCTACGGCGAGTATCTGAGTGGTAAAATCGATGATCAGACCCGCATGCAGATCGTGCAGAAAAGCTGCCCCGGCCCGGGTGCCTGCGGCGGGATGTACACGGCCAACACGATGGCATCGGCCATTGAAGCCATGGGCATGAGCCTGCCTTACAGCGCCAGCAATCCGGCCGATTCGCCCGAAAAGAAAGAAGAGTGCCGGCAGGCCGGTGCAATCCTTCTTCGGTTGCTTAAAGAAGACATCAAACCCCGGGACATTCTAACCCGCCGGTCTTTCGAAAACGCGGTGACGGTCATCACCGCCTTGGGCGGCAGCACCAATGCCGTGCTGCACCTGATTGCCATGGCCCGGTCCGTTGAGGTATCTCTGTCACTGGACGATTTTCAGCAGATCGGCAGCCGTGTACCCCTGCTGGCGGATCTGAAACCCAGCGGCCGTTTCGTTCAGGAAGACTTGCACCGGGCCGGGGGAATTCCGGCCGTCATGAAACGGCTGCTGGCCGAGGGCCTGCTGCACGGCGACTGTCTGACGGTCACCGGCAAAACGCTGTCGGAAAATCTGGCAGACCTGCCGGATCTAACCGCCGGTCAGGAGATCATCCGCCCGCTGTCCAACCCCATTCAGCCGTATGGGCATATCCGGATTCTGCGAGGCAACTTGGCGCCGGAAGGAGCCGTGGCCAAAATAACGGGAAAGGAGGGATCGGTTTTTACCGGAACGGCCAATGTCTTCGACTCGGAAGAACAGATGCTCATATCCTTAGAGGACGGCAGCATCCGCAAGGGCGATGTGATCGTAATCCGCTACGAAGGCCCCAAGGGCGGGCCGGGTATGCCGGAGATGCTGACACCGACCTCGGCCATCATGGGGGCCGGTCTGGGAAGCGATGTGGCGCTTCTCACCGACGGGCGATTTTCCGGCGGCTCCCACGGCTTTATCGTCGGCCACATCACCCCCGAAGCCCAGGAAGGCGGGCCGATCGCGATGGTGAAGACCGGGGACCGGATCAGCATCGATGCCGCAAAAAACGAAATCCATCTGCACGTGACCGAACAAGAGCTCGCTGCCCGGCGCAGCCGCTGGCAGGCCCCGGCATACAAGGCCGTGCGCGGCACACTCTACAAATACATCAAAAACGTAAAGCCCGCCTCTGCGGGTTGCGTTACGGACGAATAAACCCGCCGGCATAATCGGCCCGGGTTTGCCCGGCATGCAATCAGGAGGAAACATGGACATTTCGATGGACAAAATCTGGGAACTGGCCACCAGCTACGGTGTGCGCGTTATCGGCGCCATCGTTATTCTGGTGGTGGGAAGATGGATCGCCAAGCTGTTTAAGAGCATCTTCAAGAAGGTGATGACCAAACGCGAGGTGGATCTCACCATCACCACTTTTGTCGGCAGCCTGACCTATTACCTGCTGCTGGCCTTTTTCGTGATTGCGGCACTGGGCCAGCTCGGGGTTCAAACCACCTCATTTATCGCAATTGTGGGTGCCGCCGGCCTGGCCGTTGGCCTTGCCCTTCAGGGATCCCTGGCGAATTTTGCCGCTGGGTTTTTGATGATCATTTTCCGCCCGTTTGCGGTGGGTGATTATATCGAAGGCGCCGGCACGGCCGGAACGGTGGAAAAGATGCATATATTTTCCACCCAGCTGCGAACGCCGGACAACAAAACCGTTATCGTACCCAACGCCGGCCTCACCGCCGGCAACATCGTCAACTATTCCACCAAGGGAACCCGTCGCGTGGACATGACCTTCGGGATCGGCTACGATGACGACATCGACAAGGCAAAAGCCATCATCGAGGAAATGATCCAAGCCGATGCGCGCGTATTGCCGGATCCGGCTCCGGTGATCGCAGTCGCCGCATTGGCGGACAGCAGCGTCAACATCGTGGCGCGTCCGTGGGTGAATTCCTCCGATTACTGGGGGCTGTTTTTCGAGTTGACCGAAAAGATCAAGAAACGCTTCGATGCCGAGGGGATCACTATTCCCTTTCCGCAGCGCGACGTGCACATCTATCCGCACCAGGGCGAATCGACGGAAGCATCCGGGCCCGCGACGGTGGTGTGACGGTATCATCGCAAACACTACCTGATGGAGTCAACGATGGAAGCGGCCTACAGGGAAGCAGCCCGGCAGCTGGCACAGCAAAAACGGTGTGTGGTTCTCTCCGGGGCGGGCATATCGGCGGAAAGCGGTATCCCGACCTTCCGGTCAAAGGGCGGCCTCTGGGAAAAATACGATCCGGCCGTGTACGCTTCCATAGAGGTGTTTCGCAAGGACCCGTCCAAGTACTGGCAAATCCGGGGCGATTTTATCCGCGACTACAATCGTTACCAGCCCAACGCTGCCCACCGGGCGCTGGTCGAGCTGGAACAGGCCGGCATCGTGCGACAGATCATCACCCAAAACATCGACGGCCTGCACCGTAAGGCGGGAAGCCGCCAGGTCATCGAAATCCACGGCAGCCTGCGGGAAATAACCTGCCTGCAATGCGGAAAGCAGTACCTGGCGCCCAACGTGCCGGATGGCACACCACCGCACTGCGATTGCGGCGGTGTGCTGAAGCCCAACACGGTGCTCTTCGGAGAATCCCTGCCGCCCCAGGCCCTTGATAGCGCATCCCGCGAGGCCCAAACCTGCAAGACAATGCTGGTCATCGGCACCTCCGCGGTGGTCTATCCGGCCGCCGCTCTGCCGTCTCTGGCCAAACAGCACGGCGCCCGGATCATCGAGGTGAACATCGAAAGAGCATTTCCGGATGCCGATGTCGTCATTCTGGAAAAGGCCACCGTTGCCATGACCCGGCTGCTGGAAGAAATTCGGACCTTCATCGTATGAAACCCCGGCAGAACCGCAGGGCGGGCACATACGCTTGAACCGCTTCGAAAAACTGCTGATGAACGTGTTCATTTGGACAGTTGCAGTAAAATGAAAGGTGTTGGGTTGATGCACTTTAGCGAAATCACGGATCAACTCGCCGAAACACTCGACAACCTGTCGTTCGACTCACCGGTCACCCATGTGTACAACCCGTTGCGGTATGCCCGCCGGGCATACGACGATTACATCGAGCGCTACGCCCACTGCCCCAAGGAGGTGGTGCTGGTCGGTATGAATCCAGGCCCGTGGGGGATGGCGCAGACCGGTGTGCCGTTTGGCGAAGTGACCGCTGTTCGGCAGTGGCTGGGAATCGAAACGCCAATCGGAAAACCGGACGTGGAACACCCCAAAAAACCGGTCACCGGTTTTGCCTGCACCAAAAGCGAGGTCAGCGGCAGACGGCTCTGGGGGTGGGCAAGGGGCCAATTCGGACGACCGGAGAAGTTCTTCGACCGTTTCTTTGTGGCCAACTACTGCCCGCTGCTGTTTCTGGAGTCCGGCGGTCGCAACCGAACGCCGGACCGGCTGCGAGCCGACGAAAAAAAGGCGCTTTTTCCGGCCTGCGACCGGGCCCTACTCCACAGCGTAAAGCTGCTGCAACCGCGTTTTGTCCTGGGAATCGGCAATTTTGCCCGGGATCGGGTGGCGGCTGCTCTGGCCGGACTAGATCTGGTCATCGGGCGCATCACCCACCCGAGCCCGGCCAACCCGAAAGCCAACAGGGGGTGGGAGAAGCTGGTAACCGGCGAACTGGCTGCCGCCGGCGTGCAACTGTGAGCTATAAGCTATAAGGAGATTATCTGACATGTCGGCGGGAACAATTCGACACAGCCGGGACCGGCTTGAAAAACACGGGGGAATGACGTTCCGGCAGCAGACAAGCGATTTGCAGGCGGACACCCAGCCGGAGAATGAGGAAAAGGCCGGCAGGAGCCCGCAGAAAGCGATCCGATGGGAACGCTCTGAGTGGTCAAGCCTCCAGAACGGCAACCCGTTTGACGATCGATAGGATGGTTTCTTTCAGGTTCTTGGGCGGCCGGACAAACTGCACCCCCATCCCCGGATCCTCGCTGGATTCGGCATCATTGACCCAGATGACCTTGGCGTCGATGGTGATCTGATCGAGATCGCCGATGGTAAAGGTCAAAGTGGTACGTTCACCGACTGCGGGAGCGTTGTTGGTGCGGATAAACATGCCGTCGGCGGAGATGTCTTTGCTGTAGGAAATGAGGTAATCATCTTCATTGATAAAATTGATCTCATATTTAACGGGGACGCGGACACTCGACCTGCGATCAGCCTTTGTCATTGTGCCTTCTCCTTTTCGGTTTGGATGCCGGACAAAACCGTTTGAAAGCAAGTTTTTCCCGAACGTCTGCAACTAGTGTCTGTTGATTAGAAACAACCGCATGTAAAGTCAAGTATAATATTCGTTTTTCGACAGTGGTAATCCGTGATGAGCTGCTTTTTACCAAACACAGACCCGCCGGCGGCCGGATCGGTGGTGGTTGTCGGTGTCCCGGTCGATGAGAATTCCTCGTTCCTGCGGGGTGCTGCACGGGCACCCGACATCATCCGCAAGGCCCTGCACGCCGAATCGAGCAACCTGTGTGCGGAAAACGGGATCGAGCTGGCGGCCGGATCGGGATTGGTGGACATCGGCAACCTGGACATCGGACCCGCCGGTGGAGCAAACGAACAAATCACCACAGCTGTCACCGGGCTGCTGGCGCACCAACTCAGACCGGTTGCGCTCGGCGGTGACCATTCGATCACCTTCCCGATTATCCGATCATTCGCAGCAACCCACCCATCGCTGACCGTGCTGCAGCTCGACGCCCATCCCGACCTGTATGATTCTTACGACGGCAACCGGTTTTCCCATGCCTGCCCGTTTGCACGCATCATGGAAGAAAACCTGGCCCGTCGCCTGGTACAGATCGGCATCCGGGCCATGAATACCCCCCAGCGACAGCAGGCACAGCGCTTCGGTGTGGAAACGATGGAAATGTGCACCCACCGCGGCCCGGTCGAGCTGCAACTCAGCGGACCGGTTTACGTCTCGATCGACATGGATGTTCTCGATCCTGCCTTTGCGCCGGGCGTTTCCCATCCGGAGCCCGGCGGATTGTCGCCACGCGAGGTGATCGACATCATCCACCGGATCCGCGTGCCGATCGTCGGCGCCGACATTGTCGAGTGCAACCCCGAACGGGACCTGGGAGAAATGACTGTAAGAACGGCGGCCAAACTGTTGAAAGAAATCGCCGGCGCCATGCTCAAGAACGGATGAAAAAGGAGAGCTCCATGTTCTACGACCTGATCGAAAAAAGACGCAGTATCCGCCGATTTACAGACGAGCCGGTTGCGCAGGGGCAGATCGAAAAACTGGCCGAAGCGGTGCTGCGCGCGCCCTCTTCCAGGGGTTTCAATCCCTGGCAGTTCGTTTTCGTAACCGATCGCCGGCTGCTGGAGCAGCTTTCGAAGGCCAAACCCCACGGTTCGTCTTTTCTGGCCGGGGCGCCGCTGGGGGTGGTGGTGTGCGGCAACCCGGAGATCTCCGATGTGTGGGTGGAGGATACGGCTATTGCCTCTGTTTTCCTGCACCTGGCCGCCGAATCTTTAGGTCTGGGCAGCTGCTGGATTCAAATACGCAAACGCAGGCACACCGAGGAGGCATCGTCCGAATCTTATGTGGCCGATCTGCTGCAGATACCCGCTCCTTTGCGGGTAGAGTCGATCATCGCCATCGGATCACCGGCGGAATCAAAACCTTCTCATCCACCTGAGGCGTTGCAGCGGGAGAAAGTTCACCTGCAGCGCTACGGTCATCCGTTCGACCGCAATGGGGCCCGGTAGAAATGATGAAAAAGCTGTGGACTGTTATCGCGCTGGCAGCCGTGCACCTGGTGGTCAGCAGAACCATCGTTGCCGTGGCAATGCAGATCGACATCTTTGCCGCCGATGCCGGCTGGATGACCGTTGCACTGGGTCGATCGCTGATCGCGCTGACCCGGATTCTGTACTTTCCCATCATCACGCTGTCGCTGTATTCCCGGCAGTGGTTTCCCGGCGACTGGATATATGTGCCCATCTGCGCCAACAGTCTGCTGTGGGGAGTCGGCATGGCCATCGTTGGCTGGTGGTGGCGAAAGCGTGCAAAAACCAAGTGATTTTCACCATAAAACCTGCAGCCTGTCGAGCAACGCTATGAAACCTGCGACGACAGCCCCCGCGGCCATGGCCTGGACGATCTGGGGACTGGGGGCTTTTCTCTACCTGATCGGATTTTTCCAGCGGGTGGCCCCGGCGGTGATGACCGCTGAACTGATGCGCGAGTTTCATATCGGCGCTGCGGCTTTGGGCAACCTGTCGGCTTTTTATTTTTACAGCTACGTGCTGATGCAGATCCCCACCGGTGTCCTGGCAGACAACTGGGGCGCCCGGAAGTTGCTTACCGCCGGGGCGCTGATCGCCTCGGCCGGCAGCCTGATTTTCGGTACGGCATCCGAACTGTTCTGGGCAAATGTCGGCCGGCTGCTTATCGGCGGATCTGTCGCAGTTGCCTGGGTCGGCATGCTCAAGCTGGCCAATCACTGGTTTCCGCCAAATCGGTTCTCGTTTGTTGCCGGCGTAGCGCTGTTCAGCGGCATTGTCGGAGCCGTTTCGGCCGGTGTGCCGCTGCGGCTGTTCATCGACCTGTATGGCTGGCGGCCGGTAATGCTGTTTTCGGCCGGCGTCACCCTTTTGCTCGCCGCCGCCACCTGGTGGATCGTAAGAGACGATCCACACGATAAGGGGTATCGAAGATTTACGATACCCGCCAGAAGTTCAGAAGGGGTGGTGGTCACAAAAATCCTGGCCGACATCGTCGAGGTTCTGCGCTACCCCAATGTCTGGCTGCTGTTTGTGGTTCCGGGCGGAATCGTCGGCTGTGCGCTGACCTTCTCCGGACTGTGGGGGGTGCCCTTTTTAGCCACCCACTACGACATGGCAACCACGGAGGCGGCGGCCATCGCATCCATGCTGCTGGTGGCCTGGGCGGTAGGCGGACCCGTATTCGGGGCAGTGTCCGATCGCTTCTGTCGCAGAAAACTCCCTTACA
>JAHEIV010000141.1 GCA_024639205.1 Deltaproteobacteria bacterium
CTGGACCGCAAAGGTGATCGCATCGACCGGCGCATGGACCGCAGGGGCGACCGAATCGACCGGCGCCTGGACCGCAAGGGAGACCGGATCGACCGGCGCATGGACCGCAGGGGCGACCGGATGAGCCACCGCCCTGACAGGCGGGGTGAGAGGTTCGACAGGCAAATGGATAACGGCAGACAACGTATGCACACACGACAACATAACCGGGTCGGCCGCAGATAGGATGCCCAAGCGCAAAACAGGGGAAAATCGGCCGTCTGTGCAATTGTCGGGAGGAAATATACCGGCTCACCAGCGGCGGGATGTGAAACGGGATGAGGGACGCAAGCAGCCGGGCGATGGATTCGTTTCTGGCCTCGGTTGAACGCCGGGCTTTTCGGATTGCCCAGATGGCCGTCGGTAGCACGGAAGATGCCCTCGACATTGTTCAGGATGCCATGTTCGGGCTGGTAAAACGGTACGCGGATAAACCGCCATCGGATTGGAAACCATTATTTTACCGCATTCTGATGAGCAGAATTCGCGACTGGTATCGCCGCAGGTCGGTCCGCAATCGATGGCGCGCCTGGCTGCGCAACATCCGATATGAAGACAGATCCGAGGAAACGGATTCCATCGAGACACTGCCCGCACCGCCGGGTGGCAATCCGGACGCTCAAGTGATGATCGGCGATGCGATGGCGGCCCTGGACAGAGCGATTCAGGCCCTTCCCCTGCGCCAGCAGCAGGCTTTCTTGTTGAGGGCCTGGGAAGGTCTCAGTGTCCGCGAGACGGCGAAAGCCATGAAATGTACGTCCGGCAGTGTAAAAACCCACTATTCTCGGGCGGTTCACACGCTGCGAGACGAACTGGGAGAGCACTGGCCATGAAACCGAAACAGCCGGATACCGAATTCGTTGAAAGGGTACGACAGGAACTGGATCGCGGTGTTGCGCATCTCGATCCGGGTGTGTCGGCGAGACTGAGCCGGGCGCGTCAACGGGCGCTGGCCAGGGAGCGTGAACGCAAGACGATCTGGCTCAAACCACAGCGGTTGTGGCCTGCTGTCGCGATTGCCGCTGCCTTGGTCTTGTTCGTCATGCTGATCGATTATCGCACGCTTCCGAAATCACAGCTGACCAGTGGAATTGAAGATGTTGAAATTCTTGCAAGCAGTGACAACCCGGATTTTTTCGACGAACTCGATTTTTATCACTGGCTGGCCGAAGAGATGGATCGCGCCGGTTAGCTTTCTGGTGCTCAGCGTTATTGGACTAACGATCTCCATCCAGAACAGGGTGGCTGCGCAAGAGATCGATCCCGGCTTCGAATCGCAACGCGCTCAGGGGGCTCCGGAGGCATCTTTCCAGGAACTGCTGGAATACCTGGGGCAGTGGGAAACCGATGAAGGCAGCTGGATCGATCCATCCGATCTGGATTGGCTGTTGCAGCCCGATCAGGAAACGGGAAATGATGAAGAGAAGTAAACCCTTGTTTATTGTTTTGGCCACACTGGCCCTGGTGGTGTTCACCGGCCCGAGCCTGGCTGCAGCAGAAGGCCAAATTGCCTGGAGCCAGCTTTCTTCCGAGGAGCAGAAAGTACTGCAGTCCTTTGGGGAGAACTGGACGCAGCTGTCGGCCGAGCAGCAGAGGCGTTTGCAGAAAGGAGCGCGGCGTTGGGCGAACCTGACACCGGAAGAGCGCGGGCGGGTAAAGCAGCGGCTGCAACGCTGGAAGCAAATGAGTCCGCAACAGCGTGAAAGAGCACGACAGCGGTTTGAATATTTTCGGCAGTTGCCGCCGGAAGAGCAGCAACAGTTGCGCCGTGTCCAGCAATGGTACCAGGAACTGCCGCAGGAAAAAAAGAGGGAGATTCGCCGTCGCTGGCAGAGCCTTTCCCCCGAGCAGCGTCAGAAATTTCGACAGCGTAGGCAGGACATGTCGCCCGAGCAGCGTGATCGAACGCGCAAACGATGGCAGGAACTGAATCCCGAGCAACGTGAGCAGCTTCGAAAAAACTGGCAGGATTTGACCCCCCAACAGCGGCAGGAGCTGCGCCGCCGTTGGCAGAACCTCACGCCGGAAGAAAGAGAACAACGCCGGAAGCGTTGGCAGGGCATGACCCCCGAAGAGCGCAAGAACTGGCGCCGACAAATAAACCAGGCTCCGAATGCCCAAGGAGCGAATCGGGGGGCCGGCCGCGCGGACCGTCGCCGCCCCTGATTCTTCCCGCCGAAAAAGAAAATCCGGTGACAGTTACCGACTGCCGGTCCCAACGATCTCGAATCCGGCGGCTGGCATGTCATGCGGCGTTTTTTCTGCCACCGAAGCGATAATCGGAAAAGCCTCGTCAGTCCCCTTGCGCAATCGCACCATCGCGTGCGATACCCGCCTGGTTGTTTCCCCCCGGTAAACGATCATCTCGCAGGACGAAGGTAAAAAATGATGCAATCGTCCGGCGCGATGAACGAACCACAGAGCTTTATCTTGACCCTAACCGCTCGAAATTATATAATTTAGATCGACAAACCCTGGCAAACCGCCGCTGTGCATCAAATTCGGAAGGATTTGATCCGACGGCTTTTCAACACCGGCACCGCTGATACGGATCAATCGGATCAACGAGAGGGGGAATATTGAACAGCCTCACCATCATACTGGGTATCTCCCTGGTTGCGCTGATCGCGCTCTATTATGTGCTGAAATCGAGAAAAGTTAAGGAAAAGTCCTTACCGGAAAGCCCGGATTACCCCTACATCCGAGAGCAGACTTTGCTCACTGCTTATGAACAATCCCTCCACAGCGCATTGAATCGGGTTATCGATGACCAATACAGTATTTTTGCGAAGGTCGGACTGGCTAACATCCTCGGCATCGATCCGGAGCTGCCCGAACGCGTGCTTGGTTCTGCACGGGAGCGGATCGAACGGGAGAACGTCGACTTTGTCCTTTGCGAAAGCAACGGCACGGGTATTTTGGGCGTTATCCAGCTGGATCCTTACACCCATCAGCCGGACGGTCGACGCCGACACGACACCTTCATCGATACGGCCCTGAAAGCCGCAGGGATTCCAGTGATTCGCATGCCGATCCAAGAAAAATACTCCGAGCAGGAGCTTCGAATCGAGATTACCCGGTCGCTGGTGCTCAACTGGGGGAAAGAACCGGAAGCAGGAAACCAGGCGATCGATGGAATCGAGTCGGAAACGTCCGGGCCGAAATACGGCGGTCAGCCCCTGGGGGATTGCCCTGACTGCGGCTCGTCGTTGCAGATACGCCAGGCGCGAAAAGGCAAGTTTGCGGGCCAACATCTTCTTATCTGCTCCCGGTACCCGGCATGTAACAATATACGCCTGATCAAGGAGCATGCTGCCATTTTGGAAACACATTCATAGTCCATCCCACTAATTTCGTTTGCGGAGCCGATCACACAATTGAAAGAACACGAATACATCCGGCAAACACTGGAACGCTATACCGGCAGCTCGCTTGAATCGTTCTGCGACCACCTGTTAATTACCAATTTTAAGCCCTACATCCACAGGTTTCAGGAAAAAACCGACGGCGCATATTCCGAGGGCAATTTTCGAGTGGTGCACGCAGCTGAAATGAACTGCACGATGGTTGATTTCGGGATCGGATCCCCGCAGGCGGCATTGTTGATCAACTGCCTGGCGTATCTCGACAACCTGCGGTCGGTGATCATGCTGGGGATGTGCGGCGGGATCGACGACATTCTCGAGGTGGGTGATTTTCTGATCCCTTCGGCGGCCATCCGCGGGGAGGGGACCAGTCGTCATTACCTGCCACCTGAGTTTCCTGCCATCCCGGCCTCTTCAGTGAACTTATACTGCATCGGCGCCGTCCGGAAAGCGGGGTTGACCCCACGATGCGGTATCGTTTATACCACCGACAGGCGGTTGTGGGAATTCGACGATGATTTCGTGGGCTATCTGCGCAAACAACGGATCCTGGGTATCGAGATGGAGCTCGCAACCCTCTTTTCCGTTGCCTATCACTATGAGGTTCCTACCGGTTCCATCATGCTGGTGTCCGACATGCCGTTGAACAGAAGCGGTAAGAAAGATAAAAAACGGCACGATGAGATTTACTCCACGCACATGGAAACGCACCTGGAGCTTGGCATCGATGCAGCGATGAACTTGCAGCAAAACTGGGGCGATGTGGAAAAGCGGCTCCGCAGCGAATGGTAAAGCATCTGCCCGTTTAACGATGCTGCCACGATCGATGAAATACCGTTTGGCGTCACTTTCGCGCCCTCTCGCCAAAGAGAGTACAAAACGAATCCGGCCCCATTGATGCAGTACTGAACCCATCCCCGGTAACCTTAGATCGGATCGTATTTGCCGAAGTGTCGGCGCAGCGGTTTATCGATCCACACGGCGGTGTGATTTTTTTTCCCGGGTTATCCAGCCCACCTTTTCATCTCCTTGCTTCCGGTGAATCGATTCACGGGTGAAGTGAAACATGCAGCAAAAAGGCCAACTTACAACCTGCTGCAATTACACTCTTTACACTATCAATGACAATCGCACAGCTGTCGCCTGCGAGCGCCGATGTTCAGCCGCAAATACCGCTCACACGCAATTGATCGCGGTTGAATTAAAAACCCGATTGAATTTTCAACAAGTTATGTTACGGAATGGGCAATTCCGGATGTGCAGACATTGGGATTTCAGATCACGCAGTCTGCTTCATTACGAACACGTAACGGACTGCCTCCGAGGAATGAACCGCTATGACGGGGCCTGACAAACCAGTTACAGCCAATGCTTCGCGTGTTGAACCCAACCTGGGTCGCATCGCCTCCCGGATATTCGGTATCATTGCCGACTGCTTTCCGGTTGCGGCTGCCAGCGACGAGTTCGGTTATTTTCCCCAGGTACTCAACCCCGGAACACGGTGGGATTCGTGGGATCGTTTTTGCCAAGACGGCGTAAGCGATGCGGTCGAACGGCTGCGGGTGGAGGCTTCGGCGATGAAACAGCTGTCGCACGACGAGGGGGCTGCCGGCCCAGTGGATTCGGAAATGCGCGTTGACATTACCCTTGTGCTGGATAGCGTCGAGACATTGATAGAACAGTTGACGATCGTGAGGGTATGGGAAGTCCAGCCGACCTGGCACCTGACCCTTGTCTGTGTGGGCCTTACAGAGGCTTTCGAATCCGGAGAATCGGAGGCCGTCCGTCGTCGGATCGCCGGTCTGGCCGAATTCATTGACCAGGCTTCATCCGCACTTCGTGATGTGCCGGCGCTGTTTCGAGATCTCGGGTTGGAAATGGTGACCGGGACACGCCGTTTTCTTGCAGGCTTGCAGCCGAAGTGGCCGGAGCTGGACTTGGCGCTGACGTCGCTGGATCGATTCGAGGAGTTACTAACCCGTTTGCCCGTGCGCAGCCGCTTCCGGCTCCCCCGAGACGTTTTTGAGCAGGTGTTGCAGTCGCACCTTCAGCTTCGTCTCGATTCCCGGGAACTGGAGAGTCTGCTGGATCAGGAAATCCGTGAGATGTGGGAGCTGCTCGGGGAGATTGCCGGCACCCCACTTACTCCGGTCGGTCTGGAAAAGATCATTGAGCGGTTGCCACCGCCGCCGGTTCGGGACAAGGGGTTGCTCGGCCTGTATGAGCGGGAGGTGACCCGCCTGGCCCGTCACTGCGTGCGAAAAGGCCTGATAGCAGAGGAACTGGTCCTTCAGTGCCCGGTCCGGGTGGAGCCGGTACCTGCCTATCTTACCGCTGTCCGGGCGGCATCCAGCTACAGTATTCCTGCCCGGCACCCGCCGACCGGAGGTGCATTTTACGTTATCAACGCCGGGCATCCGGACGAAGTTCGCAAAAGTTACCAGCGCGAATACCGGATGCTGATCGCACACGAGACCTATCCCGGCCATCACCTGCTGGATATTCACCGTTGGAATCTCCCCCAACAGATACGACGGGTGATTGAAAGACCGCTTTTCTACGAGGGCTGGGCCTGCTTCGCAGAGGAGATCATTCGGCTGACCGGTTATTTGCATACCCCGGCCGACCGGCTGCTGCTGGCTCGACGGCGTCTGTGGCGGGCGATTCGCGGACAGGTCGACCTGGGCCTGCAGTCCGGTCAGCTGGACCTGAAGTCGGCTGCACGGCGACTGACCGCAACTGGTATAAATCCGCAGGACGCCCTGTCTGCAGTGCGCAAATACCCGTTGAATCCGGGGTACCAGTCATGTTACACCGCCGGCATACGCCGCTTTTTGGATCTGTATGATCGGTACGGAGGAAAAGGCCTGCCCGCATTTGTCGCCACCGTCTTAGGGCAGGGTGAAGTTGGGTTCGAATGCCTGGAGAAAGTGCTCGACCAAAATCGGAAGCATCGTTCCGGGCCTGGTCTCGACTGATCTTTTGGTTATTTTAGAGGGGAGGAAGCATTTGAAATCAAACGAATTCATCGGGTATCATTCCGAGTGGAACTTAGGCAGCCCGGGTGGTTGGGATTATCAGCGGATCACGCAAGAAATCGGTAAAATGGTTTTCGCGTTTTTATCTCGCAAGGTCGACTTCGGCCTTGAACTCGATTTCGACCTGCCGCTGTTGTCGCCGGTGCATGGATTGGTGGAGATGCTGGCGCGTGTGCACCGGGATCGGGAGGGATCGAACCCCGGTGTCATTGCAGTGGTGGCAGAAGAGGAAACCCTGGCCGATGTTGTCGAAAACCGCAACCTGGCCGATTTGATCGGCAAGGTTCCAGGCTTGAAAGGCGTCCTGACAGCCCCCCAGGGGTTGGAAAGAACAAACGGTCGGGTCTGTTGGCGCGGAGAACCCGTATCGGTGATCTTTATGGATTTCAATACGGATATTCTCTTAAAACTGCATCGAAAATTCGGACTCGACCCGGTGTTGCAGGCGGTGCAGGAGAACAGGGTTATCAATCCGCGGGGCACCGAGCCGATCAACGTCAAAAGCATGTTCGAGGTGATTACAGATCCTTCCCGCAACAGCTGTTTTCATCCTGAAACCATTCGGCGCACACCGTGGACGAGGCAATTTTTTCCACGAAAGACCTCAGGCCCTGCAGGTGAGGACATTCAGGACTTGCTGGAGTGGACGCGGGCGCACTGGGAGAACCTGGTGTTGAAGCCCTCCCGTGGATATTCCGGTCATGGGGTGCGGGTCGGGGGCGTGCACCCGGATGCAGAAGATGCGGTTCAGATGGCGATCGCAGCCGGGGATTACATCGTCCAGCAGAAAGTGCCGCTTTCCCTGTGGGCCGAGGATATGCCGGAGATGAATACGGAAAGTGGAAAGGTGATCACCGTCCGTCGACAGACCGACTTTCGGTGCCTGTTCGAAGCCAATGCGCTGATCGGATTTGTCGCCCGTTACGGGCAGGTTCCGACCAATGTCGGCAGCGGCGGGGGGGTTCAACCAGTGGCTGTCTTGCGATC
>JAHEIV010000142.1 GCA_024639205.1 Deltaproteobacteria bacterium
GCCCGCAACGAATCGGGCTGGACCGCATTGATGCAGGCTTCCATGAATGGTCACACCGACATCGTGAAGCTGCTGATTTCACGGGGTGCCGATGTTGGCATCAAGGGAGACGCCGGATGGCAGGCACTGATGCTGGCAGCCCAATTCGGCCATCTTGAGATCGTCCGCATCCTGATCCGGCAAAAGGCCGATGTCAACGCCGTCAGCCGCAACGGCTCCACTGCACTGATGTTTGCCGCAGGCAACGGACATTTAAAGGTCGTCCAGCTGCTAATGAAGCAATCTGCCATTGTCGATGCTAAAGACTATCTCGATCGCACCGCCTTGCTGTTTGCAGCATCCGAGGGCCATGTCCGGATCGTCAGGCAGCTCATCGATGCAGGGGCGCAGACCCGCTTCCGGGACCAGGAAGAAAATACGCCCTTGATCCTTGCCGTCCGGGGGGAACACGAAGGCGTTGTACGTGTCCTGACGACCCGTTGTGCGGACCTTGAAACTGCAGACGCCACCGGCAAAACCGCCCTTCAAATCGCCGAGCAAAGACGGCTTTCCCGAATCCTCAAGGTGTTACAAAACGCTCCCGCCTGTGAATAATTTCGCTTGACCCGGATCCACGACTTGCCAGCACTGCGCCGACTCGTCCATTCTGTACGCCTCTCTTCCGATCGCAATTACGGGATGGGTCATGTTGACCGTATGATTTCAGGGTGTTATAATGAATATTCATCAAGTCGGGTCTACGGCTCCGTGAAGCCGCCGCCATTGAAACTTCACTAAGGGAAAAGAGGTGCGAGTGTTGAGCGAAATGGAACACGAATTTGAGGACGAAACTCGAATCACGGCACGACTGATTGATCTTATCTGCGAGATGACCATCGTCCAGCAGCTCAATCTCCTGCGAGAACTTGACACCAGGGACTACCGTGGAGGCCGGTCGGACTATCGAAGAAGCCGGAAGATCGCCGTGGATTATGAATTCGACAATCGCATCCATCGGGATTTCATACACGATATCAGTGCTGCCGGTGTATTCATCGGAACCCATAGTCCTCCCTCAGTCGGTGAGCTGATCACATTGAGCTTCTCTGTCGCCAAGGGTAAAAAGCCGCTTACCATCACCGGCCGCATCGTGCGAAGCAATGATCGCGGATTTGCAGTCGATTTTCGTCGTAGCACCCGCAAAGAGTCTTCCGAGTAAGCTTTTCACTGTTGCCTGCCGGACACCCGTGTCCTTCGATCAACAACCTTTTGCGCCCACTCCGGCCATGACAGGCTTCTCTGCCGGTTTTTCGGCTGCGCCGAACTGCAGCAAGCTTCACCACAAATCCCGTTTTCTGTTCGAACCGTGTTGCCCGACGAAACGATGGCCCCGATCCATTGGACAGGTAAAAGCGTCATGAATGAACCGTGGATGAGATAGTTCTGCAAGCTCGAAACCCACGCAAAAAAACCAGCGCCCCACCGTTGACTTTTCAGGCCCCCGCACTACGTTAGATCAGAACTTTTTGGAAGTCACTTCGCTGATCTTCGCAAAGCTCAAGCCAACTGCTTGAAATACTGCAAGAATCTCGTCTCACGAACGGCGTCACCTCGAGACTGCCCAACCTGACACGGATACGGCAGGATCTCTACAACCGGTTGAAAACGCTGCAGCCGTTGCCTGTTTCGTTTGGTGCTTTGCCTTGGGTACTTCCTTGGGAAAAAGTGTTACATTATTTTCACATGCTACGGACAAGATCCAAAAATATAAAACTTAACACACTGAAAGTAATACAAATATAGATCAGCATGAATCCTTGCACGCTTTTTGCTAAGATTTAGAGCAACAAGCGTTTCTGCAGTTGTGATTCTAACCACACGGATAACGATGAAAACAAAGAAACCATTCGGTTCCAGCACCAGAGTACTTTTCCTGTGGTGCATCGGCGGCGCCCTGCTTCTGACGCTGATATTGAGCCCGATAGACTATGCGGCCACCGCACTGCCGTTTGATCGACCGAAAATCGGTCTGCCGGTGTCCACAATTCCGGCCCTGGTCCCCGACGGCTTATTGTTCTTCGACCCGGTGCACCATTTGATCAACGTGAAAATCGATGAAGAACGCATGCATAAAGCCACGGTAGCCATGGCCAACCTGGAGTACGGCGTTATGCTGCGAAGAATCGAAGCCGCAGCCGATACGGCCGCCGTGTATGGGGAAACCCTATTCTATCCGATCATTTTCGAAGCGGCTTACCGCTACGAGGTCGACCCGGCCATCGTCAAGGCCATCATTCTGGCCGAGTCGAGCTACAATCCGAAAGCGGTATCCAATCGCGGCGCTAAGGGCCTGATGCAACTGATGCCGATCACTGCCAGGGAAATGGGTGTGAAAAACAGTTTCAATCCCCAGCAAAACATTCATGGAGGCACCGCCTATTTCAAAAAACTGCTGAATCGCTACGAAGGCAATGTAAAACTGGCCCTGGCGGCCTACAACGCCGGCAGCGGCAAGGTTCAGCAATACAGAGGGATACCTCCGTTCAAGGCCACCCGCAAGTATATCAAGAAAGTCCTTCAGTACCATCGGATCTACTCTAAACCGAGCCGCAAAAGCGACATTCCTCCCACCGAAAGTTCATAAAAATTCAACAGGGACACCGCAACCCCCTGTTCGCGGTCGAATCTTTCCTTACTGACTCTCCGGGCTTCGCGTCCGCATTGGTCCGGGTGAATCCGGCGATTCGTTGCATTCGAACGATATGGCTGTTAACAGATGACTTCTCATGGTCAAACTGATTGCAATCGGACTGCTGGCAGGTCTGTTTTTCAGCGCAACGTTCATTTTGAACCGGCTGATGAGTCTGGAAGGCGGGCACTGGGTGTGGTCTGCCTCTCTGCGGTACGCCTATATGATCATTCTTCTGCTGGGCTGGCTGATCTTTTCCCGCGGCGTTGGCACCTCCGGCCGTTTGTTGCGATATTTTTTGAGACACTGGAAATTCTGGGTCATTGCAGGCAGCATCGGTTTTGGCGGCTTTTACTCGCTGATCTGTTTCAGTGCCGATTATGCGCCAGGCTGGGTGGTGGCCACAACATGGCAATTCACCATCATCGCGACACTGGTGGTTTTACTATGCTTTGGCAAATCATTTCCGACAAGAACCTGGCTTTTTTCCTTCATTGTATTTGCCGGTGTTCTGTTCGTCAATCTGAGCCAGATGAATAAAGCAGACACCGGGGATTTGCTGCTGGGAGCCATACCAGTGCTGGTCGCCGCATTTTGTTATCCCATCGGCAACCAACTGGTGTGGGAAGCAGGAAAGGGAAACCGGCGGCTTCCGGACATTAAAAGCCCGTTTCTGGAAAATTCGTTTCACAAAGTGTTGCTGCTATCTCTCGGATCTGTGCCGTTTTGGCTGATTCTGGTGGGTATAACCTGGCCGCCACCCCCTTCACGCGGTCAGCTCATCAACACGGCCCTGGTGGCTATTTTCTCCGGGATATGCGCTACCAGCCTGTTTCTTTTTGCCCGCAGCAAATCCAAACGAGCCAGTGAACTGGCAGCGGTCGATTCGACGCAGTCCAGCGAAGTGATTTTTGCCATGATTGGTGAAATCATCTTGCTCGGCGCCCCGCTGCCTGACAGCATCGCGTTGGCGGGTGTTGCTGCGGTTTTGTCGGGGCTCGCGCTGTTTGTTTTCTTCCAGGAGGCAAATAGGTGAGCGAACCACCCCATAGAAACTATGACCCGCTGTCCGCTGCAGGTCTGCCGGTCAAAGCACTGAAGCAAAACACCACGGGAACGCCTGCAGCACAGAGCAAGAATAGAAGCGGTGGCGGGCAGATCGCCGACGGGGCCGGCAGCGGGATGGACTATCGGAGGAATTTGGCAATTTTGAGTTTCTCCAGGCAGACACCAGCCCATTTGCCGATTCGGACCCAGCCCGCTCTTCTCTCGTCCGGGGAACGACGTTCACCGCTGTGACGACGATCGGCATCCAACGCTTCTTCTTTGCGCAGGAAACGCTGGATCCGGATTTTTTTGCGGCGGTCTTTTCCGGAACGACGATCCGCAGGGGATCGATCCATCAGAGTCATATTCAACCTCCTTCGGTTTTTCGACCAAAAGGGTCAATAGCTGTATGATATCGAAATGATCGGTTCTGGACAAGGAAATCTTTCATCCGTTGATGCCGCGGCTTGCATTCGATCGCTGCATAAGCCAAACCGCTGATTGCTTTTTCCGCTATTGACAGCCGCGCTGTACTTGGCCAAGATGCCAAAACCGACACGTACCCACCGTCGTTAAAAAGGAGAAACAGGGAATGACCCCATCTATCTATTGGGCAGACAGCTACGTTGAAAAAAGATGCAGCGCCGATGAGGCGGTCCGGCACATACGACCGGGTCGGCGGGTTTTCATCGGCTCGGCCTGTGGTGAACCCCAGGAGTTGGTTCGCGCTTTGTCGAAAGTCGCCGAACGCCTTACAGGCCTGGAGATCATCCGTATGATGAGCCAGGAAACCACATCACTGACGGCCATCGCCAACCGAACCCGTGACTACAACATGTATATCCGAACCATCTACCTGGGATCGGTCGGTGTTGAAACCATTGCCCGCAATAAGCGCTTTATCACCCCCATGAACATGTCGGATGTTCCCGGTGTGTTTTCCAGGAAAAAACTGCCGATCCACGTGGCTCTCGTTCAGGTATCACCACCGGACGATTTCGGCTGGATGAGTCTGGGCATTTCCGTCGACGTGACGCTGGCTGCCGCCCAATCGGCCGATTGGGTCATCGTCCAAGTAAATTCGAAAATGCCCCGGGTACTGGGACAAAGCTTCATCCATGTCAACGACGTGGATGCCGTGGTCGAGCATGAAGAGGATTTGATCACCGTCGGAGAACAAAGGTTTTCTCCGGAAGCCGAGCAGATCGGCCAACACATCGCCCGACTGATCGAGGATGGATCGACTCTTCAGATCGGCCTCGATGCCGCCTCCCAGGCCACGGTCAGGGCCCTGTCGCAAAAAAACGATCTGGGTATTCACTCCCAGTACCTGACCGACGACGTGATGCATCTGTTTGCCAAAGGGGTGATTACGAACCGGAAAAAAGGTTTCAACCAGGGAAAAATGGTCGCTTCGGCGGCAATCGGATCCGAGAATCTCTACGAGTTCACCAACGACAACCCGGCAGTGGACTTTCATCCGTCGGACTATGTCAATGATCCGTTCATCATCGCCCGCCACAACCGGATGGTGTCGATGAACGTGGCGTCTGCAATCGATCTCACCGGCCAGGTTGCTGCGGATGCTTCCCCCCAGACGTTGTATGCCGGTGTGTCCGGGGTTGTCGATTTCGTCCGGGGAACCCGGCGCGCCCAGGGAGGCAAGTCGATCCTGATGCTGTATTCTACTTCACCGGACGGCAAATCGAGCAACATTGTGCCCGTACTCACCGACCGTGCAGTCGTGGTACCCCGGGGGGATGTTCAATACGTGGCCACCGAATACGGAGTGGTGAATCTTTTTGGCAAGAGCCTTCAGGAGCGGGTTATCGCCTTAATCGCAATTGCCCATCCGGATTTTCGGGCAATGCTTTTCGAGTCCGCCAAACAGATCGGAATGATCGGCCAGGAGCGCAGCTTGGGAGAAGCGGTCAGGGGTATCTATCCGGTCAGGTTGGAGGAAACCGTGGAAATCGCCGGCGAACAGATCACGATTCGACCGTCCAAGCCGGTGGACGAGCGCCGGATCCAGGATCACTACTATCAACTGGACAGAGATGATGTTTTTTCGCGCTTCATGCACGAAAAAACCAGCTTTGGACGTTCGGATGTAGAACCGAAATCACAGATCGATTATGTTAGAGATTTGACCCTTGTGGCGCTGATTGGCGAATTTGGATTTGGGCAAGTGATTGCCGTGGGTGAAAGCATGTTGATGTATAACACCAATATGGCCGAGGTGGCCTTTTCCGTAAACCGGAAATTCCAGGGCAAAGGGTTGTCTCGGATAATTCTTCGCAAGCTGGCGGATGCGGCCCGGGAAAACGGCATTGCCGGGCTGACGGCCTACACGGCTCCGCACAACAGGGCGATGATCAAACTTTTTAAAACCCTTCCTTACAAGGTCCACAGCTCCTATGATGGCGAAGGGGTAACCCTGACCTGCCGATTCGACGAACTGGCCTAGCCGCCGGTTTCAAGAGTCGCAGGCGTTCAGGTGCGGATGCAGGTTGCGATCCCGTCAACCGGGGATAACCACTCGATGGAACCCCTCTGCCAGCTGGAACGGACCGTCAGCGGCCATTTCTTTGCAACGACTGCGGAGCCATTTCTCCAGGTCCGGATTCCTGAACTCCCTGACCTGGCTGGCATGGCATTTCAAGGCGACCAGCTTGCGCTCGAATGTGTCGGTGACATCAGTCCGGTGGTTGATCTCGTCTGTCCTCCAGAACCAGATCTCCCTGACTTTATGCGGCTCCAGCCCATCCTCCAGCAAGTCCGGGTAAGCCAGGTGATCTCTTGCATATGGGTAGACAGCATCCAGGACCACCTGTCCGACAATGCGATGATCCCGGTGCCAGATGTAACGACGATAGGGGTCGGAGGTGGCAACAATCTCCGGACGGTACGTGCGGATCTGGCGTACGATCTCTTTTCGAAAATCCGGTGTGTCCTCCAGACTCTGGTCGAGGTATCCGAGAAACACCACGTGCTCAACCCCTAAAAGACGAGCGGCTTCCCGCTGCTCCGCCTCTCTGATCTTCACCAGTTGCTCGGAGGCAAGGCTGCGGTCAGAGGTCCCTTTATCCCCGCTGGTGCAAACCACATACACGACTCTCCGGCCCGCTTGGGTCCACTGCGCCACCGTTCCGGCTACACCGAATTCGGCGTCATCCGGGTGCGCTGCAATCACCAATGTGTCTGTCGCGATTGTCACTTTCTATCACCTCAGTTTAGACGAGATCGAAGGTTATCAAGGACCGCCGTATACTCCTGCGCAATGGCATCGGTCACATTCGACCAACTGAATCTGCGCACCGAGTCGCGGATATGATTTGCCGGTGGCGGTCTTTTCCACCAGCGTTGGAGGGCCCTGTCGATTCCTTCCGCCAATGCGCTGATCGACGAACTGCCAATCAGTTCTCCGTTTTTGCCGTTTTGAATGATACTTTCCATGTCACCGACCCGGGTGGTCACCACCGGCGTGTTGCAGGCCATAGATTCCAGCGCTACCAGCCCGAAGCTTTCGTAATACGAGGACACCACCAGGGTATCCGCTGCGCTGTAGTAAGGCGGCAAACCCACCTGGGCCACCCGACCGACAAATATCACCCGGTCAGCGATCCCCAACTTGCGCGCCAGTTTATTCAAATCCCTCGTTTCCGGGGCATCGTGACCGTCGCCACCCACCAGCACCAAC